>NZ_CACSJV010000029.1:0-41922 GCF_902706105.1 Curtobacterium sp. 18060
GTGCTGGGTTGTTCGGCCGGCGGGCGGCGGGCACGGTGCTGGGTTGTTCGGCCGGTGGGGCTCTGGTTGCTCGGTGCGTCGTCGTGGCGGGGCACGGTGCGGTCAACGCCGCACGGGGTGAGCGAGGGCGCACGGTGCGGGCGTGGTGCGAGCGCGGCACCGTGCGGACTTGTCCTGCCGGTGCCGGATCGGTCGGCCTCGGTCAGCCGGCGACGCCGTGCTCGAACGCCCAGACGACCGCCTGGATGCGGTCGCGCAGCGCGAGCTTCTGCAGCACGTTCGACACGTGGGTCTTCACGGTGGCGTCACCGACGTACAGCTCGGCGGCGATCTCGGCGTTGCTGAGGCCCCG
Organism: Curtobacterium sp. 18060; assembly: GCF_902706105.1. Taxonomy (NCBI): domain Bacteria; kingdom Bacillati; phylum Actinomycetota; class Actinomycetes; order Micrococcales; family Microbacteriaceae; genus Curtobacterium; species Curtobacterium sp. 18060. The sequence goes on from NZ_CACSJV010000029.1 coordinate 353, forward strand.
GGCGAGCAGCCGGAGCACCTCGGTCTCGCGCTCGGTGAGTCCGGCGGCTGCCAGCGCGCCGTCCGCGGTCCGCGCGCTCGCCACCGGTGCGGCGGTCGCACGGCTGATCACCCGGCGCGTGACGTCGGGCGCGAGCAGGGCGTCCCCGGCGGCGACGGTCCGGACGGCGTCGATCAGCCGTTCGGGGGAGGCGTTCTTCAGCAGGAAGCCGCTGGCACCCGCCTCGAGTGCCTGGAACAGTGCGTCGTCGCTGTCGAACGTCGTCAGGATGAGCACCGCCGGCGGGTCCGGCAACGCTGCGATCCGCCGAGCGGCCTCGAGTCCGTCGACGCCGGGCATCTGCACGTCGAGGCAGACCACGTCGGGGCGCAGGGCCCGGACGGCCTCGACCGCACGGGCGCCGTCGGGGGCCTCGCCGATCACCCGGAACCCCGGCTCGGACTCCAGGATCACGCGGAACCCGGCCCGCACCAGCTCCTGATCGTCTGCGAGCACGATCGTCAGGTCGGTCGCGCCGTTCGGGTCGTTCGTCTCGTTCACGTCGTCGGCAGCCATGCCCGCACCAGGTAGCCTCCCCGGGCGCGTGGCCCGATCTCGATCCGTCCGTCCACGGCTGCGACCCGCTCCCGCATGCCGATGTGCCCGAGGCCGCTGCCCGACGGGTTCCGCGCAGCACGGTCGCCGTGCCCGTCGTCGGTGACCTCGACCTCGACGCCGTCGTCGAGGTACCTGAGCCGGACGTCCGCGCGGGCGGTGGGGCCGGCGTGCTTGAGGACGTTCGTCACGGCCTCCTGCACGATCCGGTACGCGACGGCGGCGACCGTCGGCGGTACGGGACGCTCGTTGCCCACGACCACGTACTCGGTCGGGTGACCGGCGGCCCGAGCGGACTCGGCGAGCTCGACGATGCGTGCGATGCCCTCGGTGCTCGGAGCGTCCCCGACACCGCGGTCACCGATGCCCGGTTCGTCCGCCGACCGCAGGGTGCCGAGCATCCGCCGGAGTTCCTCGACAGCCGTGCGCGCGCTCTCCTCCACCACACCGAGCGATGCCGTCGCCTGCGCGGGATCCCGGTCGATGACCCGTCGGGCAGCGCCGGCCTGCACGCCCATCAGGGACACGTGGTGCGCGACGACGTCGTGCAGTTCGCGGGCGATCCGGACCCGCTCGATCGTCACGGCCTGGGCAGCACTGCGCTCTCGTTCGGCTGCCAGCTCCGCGGTGCGCTCGTCGAGCTGGTGCCGGGCGACGGCCGAGGCCCACGCCCGGTTGCCCGCGTACCAGGCGGCGCCGAAGTAGACGACGTTGATCACGATGTTCAGCAGCGAGTAGGCGATGTACGGCGGGATGAGGGCACCCTCGTCGTTGGGCAGTGCGTTCGGCACCGCCCACCCGAACGAGATCGCGAGGAACAGCCACGCGAACATCCCGCCGATGACGACCCACCGGACCGCCTCGGCACGGACCCGGTCGGAGCACCACGCGCCGACCGAGTACAGCGAGATGAACAGGGTGAAGTTCACGACGAACAGTTCGGGGACGTGCAACAGCTGGGTGGCTGCGAACGCCAGCGCGGACACCACGGCGGCCGACATCGGGAACCGGCGGCGGAACGCGATCGGGACCGCGTTCGCGACGATCATCAGGGCCGAGACCCACCAGACCGCCTGGTCGTCGCCGTAGATGCCGGACGCCCCGTACAAGACGGTGGTGATCGTCAGGCCGGCGGCGAGTACGAGCGCGAGCACGGCATCCTGCCGGTGCTCGCGGCGCCCCACGGGCAGCCGCGACCACTCCGCCGTCGTCCCCATGCAGCAAACGCTAGCGGGTGCCGCCCCCGTCCAGGCCGTCGAGGGCCGCGAGGACCGTCGTGACCTCGGCGCGCGTCGTGTAGTCGACGTGCACGTCCACGAACCGGACGACACCGTGCTCGTCGATGACGAAGACCGACGGGAACGGGATCGCGGCGGTTCCGTCGGCGTTGCTGTCGGCGACGTCGAACCCGAGCTCCGTGTGGGCTGCTCGTGCCTCGGGGCTGGGCGCCGTGACGACGCCGAACCGACCGGCGAGCACGTTCTCCGGGTCGGACAGGACCGGGAATGCCAGCTCGCCGTTCGCGATCGACTGCTCGGTGCCCTCGGGGGTCTGCGGCGAGACGGCGACGAGGCGTGCCCCGCGTCCCTGCAGCGCGGGGAGCAACTCCTGCTGGTAGGTGCGGAGCGTGAGGTTGCAGTACGGGCACCAGGCGCCGCGGTAGAACACGATCACGGTCGGCGTGTCACCACGCGCGGCGCCCAGTGACGTGGCGGCGCCCGTCGCGTCCAGCAGCGGAGCGTCCGGGGCGGCGTCCCCGACGGTGAGGACGCCGTCGGGGACGCCGTCGGCACGCAGGTCGGCCTGTTCCCGATCGAACACGGCGCTGAGCTCGGGGCCGATCTGCGCGGTGAAGCCGTCGTTGAACTCGTCGACTCGACGAGCGATGGTCTCGTGGGGCATCGGGTACTCCGTGGTCGTGGGCGGCCGGGTCGCCGTCGGAGGGAGCGTAGGCACGTCCCGGGGCTCGCGGTCCCGTCGCTCGTCACGGAGCGTCACGGAACCGGGTGGTCGGGGAGTAGCCTCCGGCCAACGAGCAGGGGAGTCACCATGCAGTTCCTCGTCAACGTCATCGACGACGGGCAGGCCGACGCCGCCGGTCGCACGGAGTCCGCCACCCAGGCCGAGGCCACTGCGGTCGATGCCCTCAACGAACGCCTGGGCGACGCCGTCGTGTTCGCCGCCGGGGTGTCCGCCCCCGCCGACGGCACGGTCGTCGACGCCCGTGGCGGCGGTTCGGACACCACGCCCGGACTGGTGGCCGACAGCTCCGAGTTCGTCGCGGGCTTCTGGGTCATGGAGCTGCCGGATGCCGCGACGGCGCTCCGTGTGGCGCACGAGGCGTCGCAGGCGTGCAACCGGAAGATCGAGCTGCGTCCGCTGCTGTGACGGCGGCGTCACCGTGCGGAGGGCCTCCGCGCCTGCCGACCACGGCGAGCACGGCGCTCGCCGCCGTGACGAGCGCCCCGACCATGAACGCCACCGCGTAGCCCGCCGTGCCGACGAGTGCGCCCGACGACGCCGCTCCCACGGCCTGCCCGAGCACCAATGCGACGAAGAGCATCGACGTCCCCGCCGACGACCGCGCAGCGTCGAGTTCGGTCGTCCAGGCGATCAGCGCCCCGGTCGCCGCCGTGTAGCCCCAACCGAACACCGCACACGCCAGCATCGCCACCGCCGTGGACTGCGGCGCGACACCGAGTGTGACGACGGCCACCGCCACGGCGCCCGCGGTCACCGCCCAGAGCGTCCGCGCGCGGAGTCCGCTCGTCCACCGAGCTGTCACGGCGACCGCAGCACCGCCGACCCCGAGCGCGATCCACGCCGACACCGACACCACGACGGGCGCGCCCGCGTCGACCAGCGCGGAGCGGCCGTAGGTCCACACGACCGCCGATCCGGCACCGAAGAGCAGCGCGAGCGCGATGACCCGTCGGTGCGCCGCGAACCACGCCGTCCCCGGTGCGGCTGGTCGGCCACCGCCGGACCCGCTCCGACGGGACACCACCAGCAGCACGACGCCGACGACGACTGCGAAGACCCCGGACCACGCCCAGGCCGTCCGCCAGTCCGGCAGGAGCACGAGTGCGAGCGCCCCGGCGGCGATCAGTCCCGGACCGGTCCCCGAGTTGACGACCGCCTGCGCCGTCCCCTGCACGGACCCCGGCACCGCGCGCGACACGAGCTGCACGAGGGCCGGTGAGGCGAGCCCGGCCCCGGTCGAGGCGACCACCGCGGCGATCCCGAAGGACCACGGCCCCGCCGCCGCTGCCATCGCGAGCGCACCGACCCCGGCGACCCCGGCGGCTGCGGCGACGAGCACCCGGGGGACGCGTGCGGCGACCAGGAACCCGACCACCGCGCCGACGCAGTACATCGCCGAGGCCCCCGAGGAGACCCACCCGGCGGCGTCCGGGCGCAGGCCGAGGTCGCGTTGGACGTCGGGCAGGAAGAGGCCGAACGCCAGGCGCACCAGCCCGTACGTCGCGGCGATCAGGGCCAGACCGCTGCCGAGGAACACCCACTGTCGTAACGAAAACGATCGTTTCACTTTTGAGAGCCTAGGGTGCTTGCATGGCGATGCGTCCAGGAACCGAGCAGCGGCTGCTCGACGCGGCCGAGGAGCTCTTCTTCACGCGGGGCATCGCCGCCACCCCGATCGACGCCGTGCTCGATCGCGCCGGGATCTCGAGCGCCACGCTCTACCGCGGGTACGCGAGCAAGGAAGCCCTGGTCGCCGCGGCCCTCGATCGCCGGCACGACGACTGGCTCGCCACGTGGGACCGCGCGGTCGAGGCTGCTCCGGACGACCGCGGCCGCCTGCTCGCGGTGTTCGACGCGCTCGACGAGTACCGGTCGACCGCCGCCGGCTCGCGCTGGTGCGCGTTCCTCGGGACCGCTGCCGAGTACGCGGACGCCCCAGCCGAGGTGCACGAGGTGCTCGACCGCGAGACCGGGGCGCTCCGGACCCGGCTGACCGAACGTGCCGCGCCCGTCGTCGGCGAGCGCGCCGGGGCCCTGGCCGACCAGCTGCTGCTCGTCGTCTCCGGGTACCTCGCGATGCGCCTGCGCGATCCGTCGGTCGGCACGGCGACGGCGCGTGCGGTCGCCGCGGCGCTCGTCGCGGCATCCTGACCGCTCGTCAGCGCCCCGGGGTTCTCCGACGCTGCGCTGGGTACCTTGCTCGGTGTGCAGCGACTCTCCTCGACCCTCGTGATGCAGCGCGTGACCCCTGACGGAACGGTGCCCCTCGGATGACCCGTTCGCGTGCGTCGACGATCACCCGTCGGTCGCTGCTGATCGGGGGAGCCGGCATCGTCGCCGCGGGTGCAGCCGCCGAGGCGGTGAACCTCGACCTGCTGCCGGGTCGGTCGACGATGTACCGCGTGCTCGGGCTCAACGGTGCCGACGGTACGATCCCCGACGTCGACCCGGTCCCCTCGGTCTCCGGCACCTTCATGTCGACCGCGCGGAAGGGGCGGACCGTCGGGTGGACCATCGCCGCTCCGGCGTCGGACACCCCGCTGCCGGTGGCCGTCGCGTTGCACGGCTACGGCGACGACCACGCGGCGTTCTTCGGGCGGGAGCTCGGCTGGGACCGGTTCCTCGCGGCGCACATCACGGGTGGCGGCGCTCCGTTCGCGATCGCCTCGATCGACGGCGGCAACCGCTACTGGCACCACCGTTCCGACGGGGACGACCCCGCGGCGATGGTCGTCGACGAGTTCCTGCCCCGGATCGCGCGGCGCGGGTTCGACACCGACCGGCTCGCGCTGACCGGGTACTCGATGGGCGGGTTCGGCGCCCTCCGGCTCGGCGGGGTGCTCGGTGCGTCCCGCGTCCGCGCCGTGTCGGCGATCAGTCCGGCGCTCTGGACGTCAGCAGCGGACACCGCCCGCGGAGCCTTCGACGACGCGGCCGACTTCCGTGCGAACACGGTCCTCGGTCGGCAGCGCGCGCTCGACGGGGTCGCCGTCCGTGTCGACTGCGGCAACGGTGACGGGTTCGCTCCGGCGGCGCACGCCTACGTCGACGGTTTCGCGACGCCGCCCGCCGGGGGCTTCGAGCCCGGCGCCCACACGCACGGCTACTGGCGCCGCCTGGCACCGCAGCAACTCGCCTTCCTCGGCCGTCACCTCGGTCGCTGACCCAGCCCGCGCCCTGGGCGGTCGCCGAGGCGGACGGGAGGCCCGTGGCGGCCCCGCACCGCGCCTCCAGGCGGTCGACCGGTCGCGCCCACGGCCCGTGCCGCGTGGCGAGCAGCGCTCAGGCTCGCCCGCGGTTGCGGCGCCGGATCTCCTTCGGCGCCCGACCAGCCATGAAGGACCTCGCAGGGTCGACGAGGAAGCCCTGTCGCAGGGCCTCGCGCCCGACGAGCATCCGGAACCCCATCTGGTCGCGGTTGCTCAGGGTGACCTCGGACACGACGGCGCGCCCGGCCAGGGTGATCGTGGTGAGCACGACGATGCGCTCCTGGGTGTGCCCGGTCGAGCTGCGGATGATGCGCCGGTCGTGCACGGCGCACTCGATCGTGACGGCGTCGGCATCGGTGTCCTGCCACGGGTGCACCGAGAACCGCACCCGGTCGCCCGGGAGTTCTTCGAGGTCGAACGCGTGCAGTGCCGAGCTGCGCGCACCGGTGTCGAGCTTGACCTTGATCCACGGCAGCCCGAGGTCCGGCAGGCCGGCCCACTCGCGCCAGCCGGCGACGACGAGCCCGCCGTCGGGGGACTTCGGAGCACGGGCCATGTGCCCATCCTGTCCCATGCGCGACTGTGCCGGTCAGGCGGGCGGGTTCGGCACCATCCGGACGGCGCTCTTCCGCGGCGGCCCGGGCAGCACCGAAACGCCGGCTGCCTCGGCCGCACGTGCTCCGTCGATGACCGCGGTCGCGCCGCCGAGCGACGGTGCCGGCCCCGCGGTCCCGAACAGTGCCCACGCCTCGCCCCCCGGGTCGAACCTCGAGTCGTAGCGGAGTGCATCGACCCGGTCCTTGAACAGCTCGGCCCATGCCTGCGTCGCGGCGTAGTCGCCCATTGTCGTGAGTTCGCTCGTGACCCCGAAGCGTGCAGCGCCCGCGCCGCTGACGTGGGCGGAGCTCGCATCGGACGGCGGGGTGATCGTCGAGACGCGGAGGACGGCAGCGTCGGCAGCGCTCACTTCGTTGCGGCGGACCTTCGGGCCGAAGAACTCCCGGACAGCGGTCGAGGCCGCGGCTGCGAAGCAGCACGTGCCGTTCGGTTCCCGGAGGTTGAAGCGGCCGTGGGGGTGGCTGGCGAAGTACCAGGGCGCGAACTCGGCGAGGTGCGCGCGGAACACCTCGGCGGGGAGTCTGCCCCCGTCGGGGAAGCCGGTCAGGTCGAGACCGGCCTGTGGCGCGGTCTGGACGACGTCGGTGCGTGCGACGGCGGTCATCCGAGTCGGAACGCTCCGGCGAGTGCGGCGAGACGGACCGCTTCGTCCGCGCGGTCCGTCCGGAGCGCCTGGGCCGGCGTGAGTCCGTCGAGTTCGTCCGCCGGCGCGTTCAACCACACGGCATCGCCCCAGGGGTCGACCCGGTCGGGGTCCAGGCCGGCCAGGACACCGCGCAACCGTGGCAGCAGGATGCCCCGTGCATCGAACTGGAACGACGGGTAGAGCCGGAAGCCGTCGGCCGACAGCACGCAGAGCACGTCGCCGACCTTGGCCTGCGCGTCGAGGGTCTGGCGGCTCATCTGGAACCACTTCCGCAGGCCGGCAGTGTCGTAGAACGGTCCGACGCGGTCGTCGAGCACATCGGCGCCGGGGATGCTGGCGAGCATCCGCTCCGCTACGGCGTCCATCGATCCGTTCACCCGCTCGACCTCGGCGAGGTCGATCAGGTCGACGTGCCGCAGGAGTGCGGCCACGAGGCGATCCCTGAGGTCGTCGGCCGGACCGGTGGAGGTCGTGGTCGGTGGCGCGACCGCCTCGGTCGGGGACGGTCTGCGCGATCGGACACGCCACTCGGACGACGCGGGTCGCCGCGACGTCGACCGTCCGGACCCTGCGAGTCGAGGGGTCCGGTTGCTCCGGGTCGCCCGGAGACCGTGCTGGTTCTTCGTCATCGCACACCGTCCGATCAGTCAATCCAGCGTACCGCACATGCGTCAAAAGAGTACAACGCGCTCGCTCTCCAAGGCGGTCGGCGGCATCGCGGCGCGGGCGTGCTTGGATGGACCGTCGCCGTCGATCCCACCCCGCGGAGAACCCCTCGATGAAACTCGCCATCCTGTCCCGCGCCCCGCAGGCGTACTCGACCCAGCGCCTCCGTGCTGCGGCGCTCGACCGCGGCCACGACGTCAAGGTGCTGAACACGCTGCGCTTCGCGATCGACCTGTCCGGCGAGGACCCGGACCTGCTGTACCGCGGCAAGCTCCTGTCCGACTACGACGCGGTGCTGCCCCGGATCGGCAACTCGATCACCTACTACGGCACCGCGGTGGTGCGGCAGTTCGAACAGATGGACGTGTACACGCCGAACACCGCGACGGGCATCACGAACTCCCGCGACAAGCTCCGGGCGAACCAGATCCTGTCCCGCCACCACATCGGCATGCCCGCGACGACGTTCGTGAACAGCCGGGCCGACGTCCGCGGCGCGATCGAACGGGTCGGCGGGGCTCCGGTCGTGATCAAGCTGCTCGAGGGCACGCAGGGGATCGGCGTGATCCTGGCGCCGGAGGAGAAGGTCGCCGAGTCGATCGTCGAGACGCTGCACTCGACGAAGCAGAACGTCCTGATCCAGTCGTTCATCTCGGAGAGCCGCGGTCGTGACATCCGCGCGCTCGTCGTCGGCGACCGGGTGGTGGCCGCGATGCGCAGGACGGCGTCGGGGGACGAGTTCCGGTCCAACGTGCACCGTGGCGGCACCGTCGAGAAGGTCACGCTGTCGCCGGAGTACGAGGCGGTCGCGGTCCGGTCGGCGCAGATCATGGGGCTCAAGGTCGCCGGTGTCGACATGCTCGAGGGCAACGACGGTCCGCTCGTGATGGAGGTCAACTCGTCACCGGGGCTCGAGGGCATCGAGCGTGCGACGGGCTTGGACGTCGCCGGCGCGATCATCGACTTCATCGGCAACCAGGTGGCCTTCCCCGAGATCGACGTGCGCCAGCGGCTCAGTGTGTCGACGGGCTACGGCGTCGCCGAGCTGCTCGTGCACACCAACGCCGACCTGGTCGGGAAGACGATCAAGGAGTCGGGACTGTGGGACCGGGACATCACCGTGCTGACCCTGCACCGGGGCGCGACCGTCATCCCGAACCCGCGCAGTGGCGTCGAGCTGCAGGCCAGTGACCGGCTGCTCTGCTTCGGCAAGCTCGAGGAGATGCGCTCGATGGTGCCGGACCGTCGACGCCGTCGCAGCAAGATCCGGAAGCTCCCGAAGGACGCCTGACACCGCGCGTCCAGCCGAGCCGGACTGCACACACAGGTGAAATGAGGAAGTATGTGTCGGTGACGATCATGACGGAACGGCCGGTCGACCGGGCAGCGAGCAGTGACCGGGCGCCGAGCAGTGAACCCGAGCAGCCCGGCAACGCCACGGCGAAGCACCACAACGTCTCGCTGCTGTCCGTGGCGACGACGACCGCCGAACGCGTGACGACCTCTGCGGACATCGAAGCGCGGCTGCGCGGCGTGCTCCGCCGCCTCCGTCTGCCGATGGGACTGCTCGAGCGGGTCGCCGGTGTGATCGAGCGCCGCAACTGGGGCGAGGGCCAGACCTTCCAGGACGCCGCCATCGACGCCGGCCGTCGCGCCATGGCCGAGGCGGGGGTGCGTCCGGACGAGATCGGGCTGCTGATCAACACCTCGGTGACCCGTCCGCACCTCGAGCCGTCGGTCGCCGTGCGCCTGCACCACGGGCTCGGTCTGCCGTCGTCCGCGATCAACTTCGACATCGCGAACGCCTGCCTGGGGTTCGTCAACGCCATGAGCGTCGCCGCGGGCATGATCGACTCCGGTCAGATCAAGTACGCGCTCGTCGTCGACGGCGAGGACGCCGACCAGGTGCAGCTCAACACCATCGACCGCCTGAACCAGGGCGGTCGGAACCGCAAGGACTTCATGAGCGAGTTCGCGAGCCTGACCCTCGGGTCCGGTGCCGCGGCCGCCGTGCTGGGCCCGGCGGACCTGCACCCCGAGGGACACCGGATCGTCGGCGGCGTCACCCGCGCGGCGACCCAGTGGTACGACCTGTGCGTCGGCAGCGTGGACGGCATGTTCACGGACGCCAAGATGCTACTCAAGGGCGGCATGGAGCTCGTCGTCGCGGCCTGGACCGAGGCCCGTGCCCACTTCGACTGGGCCGACATGGACCGCTACGTCCTGCACCAGGTCTCCGACGTGCACACCAACGCGTTCGTCGAGGCAATCGGCATCCCGCGCGACAAGGTCCCCACCACCTACCAGCGCTTCGGCAACGTCGGCCCGGCGTCGATCCCGATCACCCTGGCCGACGAGGTCGAGTCCGGCGGCATCCGCCGCGGTGACCGCGTGTTCCTGGGTGGCGTCGGTTCCGGCATCAACACGGCGATGATGGAACTCCACTGGTGAGGTCCCGGCTGCCCCGCGTCGCCGCGAGCACGGCTCCGGCGACGCAGCCGCCCTCCCTGCCCGGACTCGACCCGGCCTGGTCACGCCTGGTCACGGTGCCGGAATGGTCCGAGAACCGTTCGGGAGGCACGGATCGCGCCGCGCGCACCTGGCACCTCCTCGACACGGCCGGGTCCCTGGCGGCGCTCGGCGTGGAACCGGTCGGCACCATCCTGTGCGTGCACGGCAACCCCACGTGGTCGTACCTGTGGCGGTCGGTGCTCCGCACCTCGCTCGAGGTCGCCCAGGCCGGTGGCCCGGCCTGGCGCGTGGTCGCCGTCGACCAACTCGACATGGGCTTCTCGGAGCGCACCGGGGTGGAACGGGGGCTGCCGCAGCGCGTCGCGGACCTCGGCGCCCTGACCGACGAACTCGGGCTGACCGGCCCGGTCGTCACCCTCGGCCACGACTGGGGCGGAGTCGTGTCGCTCGGATGGGCGGTCGACCACCCCGACGTCCTGGCTGCCGTGATGACGTGCAACACCGCCGTGCACCAGCCCGACGACGCCCCGATCCCGGCGCCGCTGCGGCTCGCCCTGGGGCCGGGGCTGCTCGGCCGTGCGACCGTCGTGACGCCTGCGTTCCTCGAGACGACGCTCGGCATCGCGCACCCGAAGCTCGACCGTGCCGTGGCCGACGGCTACCGTGCCCCCTACCGCGGTGCCGCGCGTCGTGGCGGCATCGGCGGCTTCGTGGCGGACATCCCCGTCGACGCCCGGCACCGGAGTGCGCCCGAGCTCGACCGGATCGCCGCCGGGGTCGCTGCGCTCGACGTCCCGGCGCTGCTGCTCTGGGGTCCCCGCGATCCGGTGTTCCTGGAGCGCTACCTCGACGATCTGTCCGAGCGGCTGCCGCAGGCCGACGTGCACCGCTTCGAGGGTGCCGGCCACCTGTTGCCCGACGACGCCGACGTGGCGGGCGCGGTGTTCGACTGGATCGGCGACCGTCTGCCGGACGGACACGTGCCTGCTCCAGCCGAGAAGGGCCTCCCGGTCGACGCCGACCAGTCGACCGACGTGAGCCGCCCGCTCGGCGCCGCGCTCGAGGACCTGCGCGACAGCGACGAACCCGCCCTGGTGGAGATGGCCGCGGCCGGCGGCCCCCGGACGATCACGTGGCGTCTGCTCGCCCGTCGGGTGGACGAGATCGCCGCCGGGCTGGACGACCTCGGTGTCCGGAGCGGTGACCGTGTCTCGCTCCTCGTCACCCCGGGAGCCGACCTGACGGCCGTCCTGTACGCCTGCGTGCGGATCGGCGCGGTCGTCGTGGTGGCGGATGCCGGACTGGGGCTGCGCGGTCTGACCCGTGCGGTCCGCGGAGCCCGGCCCGACTGGATCATCGGCGCGCTGCCCGGACTCGGAGCCGCTCGTGCACTCGGCTGGCCGGGTCGGCGCATCGCGACCGTCCCGCTGCCCGCACCCGCGCGGCGTGCGCTGCGCGTCGAGCACACGCTCGTCGACGTCGCCCGGCGGGGTGCCCGTCGGGGTGCCCGTCGGCTCGCGCACGGTTCCGTGCTGCCCACGGTGCCGGCGTCCGATGCTCCGGCCGCGATCCTGTTCACGTCCGGTTCGACCGGCCCGGCGAAGGGCGTCGTCTACACGCACGGACAGCTCGGTGCCGTCCGCGACGTCCTGGCGGCCCAGTACGACATCGGTGTCGGCACCGGCCTCGTCGCGGGCTTCGCACCCTTCGCGCTGCTCGGACCGGCCCTCGGTGCCCGGTCGGTGGCGCCGGACATGGACGTCACCGCGCCCCGGACCCTGACCGCGCGCGCCGTCGCGGCCTCGGTGGCCGCTGCCGACGCGACCGTCGTGTTCCTGTCGCCGGCGGCGCTGGCGAACGTCGTGGCGACGGCATCGGTGCTGACCGACGCCGACCGTGCGGCACTCGCGCGCGTCCGGTTGTTCCTGTCGGCGGGCGCCCCGGTGTCGGCCGCGCTGCTGACCGCGGCGACCGAGCTGATGCCGAACGCGAGTGCGCACACCCCCTACGGCATGACCGAGGGGCTGCTCATGACCGACGTCGACCTGGACGGCGTCCGTTCGGCGGCGGCCTCGGACGACGAGGGCATCTGCGTCGGGCTCCCGGCGGCGAACGTGCGGGTGCGGATCGCGCCGCTCGACGCCGCGGGTGCAGCGACCGGTGGGCTGACCGACGCGGCGGGCGTCACCGGCGAGATCGTCGTCGTGGCACCACACGTGCGCGACCACTACGACCGGCTCTGGCGGACGAACCGCGTCGCGCGGCTCGGCGTCGAGGACCCGCGCGGACACCGCACCGGTGACGTCGGACACCTGGACGCGTCCGGGCGCCTCTGGGTCGAGGGGCGGATGCAGCACGTGCTCACCACCCCGGACGGTGTCGTCACCCCGGTCGGACCGGAGCAGCGCATCGAGGGCGTACCCGGAGTCGGCCGTGCCGGCGTCGCAGGGATCGGCCCGCGCGGGACGCAGCAGGTCGTGGCCGTCGTCGAGACCACCGGCGGGCGACGTGCCCGACGGCCTGCCCTGGCTCCGCCGGCGTTGGCAGCTTCGGTCCGTGCCGCGGCCGGGGTCCCGCTCGCAGCGGTGCTGACCGTGCCCGTGCTGCCGACCGACATCCGGCACAACTCGAAGGTCGACCGCGCCCGGCTGTCCCGCTGGGCGACCTCGGTGCTGTCGGGTGGACGGATGGCCCGCCCGTGACGGTCCTGGTCACCGGCGCCAGCGGGTTCCTCGGACAGGCGACCGCCGCAGCCGTGCGGGACGCCGGACACGAGGTCCGCACGTTCCAGCGACGGCCGTCCGGGGTCGCGGGCGTGCAGGACGTCGCCGGTTCGATGACCGATGCCGCCGCGGTGGCACGCGCGGTCGACGGGGTCGACGCCGTCGTGCACCTCGCCGCGAAGGTCTCCCTGGCGGGTGACCCGGCCGACTTCGTCCGTGTGAACGTCGACGGCACCCGAGCACTCGTCGACGCCGCACGCCGTGCCGGCGCCCGGCGGTTCGTGTTCGTCTCGTCGCCGTCGGTCGCGCACACCGGATCGTCGCTCGTCGGCGCCGGAGCCGGTGTCGCCGAACCCGATCGTGCTCGTGGCGACTACGCCCGCACGAAGGCCGCGGCCGAACTCCTCGCGCTCGACGCCGACGCTCCGGGGTTCGCCGTCGTCGCCGTCCGGCCGCACCTGGTGTGGGGGCCGGGGGACACGCAGCTGATCGGCCGGATCGTCGAGCGGGCACGGGCCGGGCGCCTGCCGCTGCTCGACTCCGGTGCCGCCCTGATCGACACCCTGTACGTCGACAACGCCGCGTCGGCCATGGTCGCGGCGCTCGAGCACGCGGCCGACGACGACGTGCACGGCAACGCCTACGTCGTCACGAACGGCGAACCCCGGCCCGTCGCGGACCTGCTCGCCGGGATCTGCGCGGCCTCGGGTGTGCCTGCACCGCGGTGGCACGTGCCGGCTGTCGTGGCCCGGGCCGCGGGGTCGCTCGTCGAGGCCGTGTGGCGGGTGCGTCCGGGGCAGGACGAGCCGCCGATGACGCGGTTCCTCGCCGAGCAGCTGTCGACGGCGCACTGGTTCGACCAACGCCGCACCCGAGCCGACCTGCAGTGGTCCCCGTCGGTGTCGATCGACGAGGGTCTCGCGCGCTTGGCGGCGGCCGCGGCGGTGGACGGCCCCCGAGTCTCGCGCTGAGCGACAGTTCTCGGACACTGCGCCCCGAGGAGTGTCGCTCAGCCCGAGTCTCGCGCACACGTGAACGCGGCTCGGACGCGGCTCAGGCCTCGTCGGCCGCCACGTAGACCCAGGCGGACAGACCCGAGGTGAGCTCGACCCGGATGCGCTGGTAGTCAGCGACCTCGTAGTCGTCGACCGCGCGGAGCTGCCACTCGTAGCCGAGGGTCAGAGCGACACCTTCGACGACGTCGTCCGGTGCACCCCGGCGGAGGATCGGGTGCAGGTCCGAGCCGCTCGTCCGGACCACCTCGGGGTCGGTGATCGCCACCCAGTCGAGCCGCCACCCGGGCAGCGTGTCCGGGGTGGTCGGGACGTGGCCGCCGAACAGCGACTCCTGCACGAGCGGCTGCCGCAGCGTGCCGTACGAGAACACCCGGTGAGTCGCACCGGCGCCCGGTGTGGGGCGCTCAGCGGGGCCAGGAGCGATGGCCGGGGTCGAGGTCCAGACGAGCGCACCGGCCAGGCCGGTCAAGCCGAGGTGCAGCAGGCCGATGATGCCGAGGGCGCTGCCCCAGAAAATGCCAGAGTCGTTGCCGAGGCAGCGCTCCTGCGGCCAGACGTCTCCGTCCGAGAGGCACCCGTACCGGTTCGTGACGCCGACGACCAGACCGATGATCCCGACGACGAGACAGACGAGCGCGAACGCGCCGAGACCGATGACCCAGCGATGGCCGGGGGAGAGACGCTTCACGTCGCGAGGGTAGCGGACGCGGGGCCCGGATCACGCGCGCCGATCGGCGTAGGTGATCCGGGCCTCCAGGTCGTCAGCTGTGCCGCTTGGCGGCCTTGGCGATCTTCTTGCCCAGCTTCTTGCGGGCCTTGCGGGCGTGCGGGTCGTTCCAGGCCTTGCGGACGGTCTCGCCCTTGGACGTCTTGATGACCGGGCGGTTCGCGCGGGAGCCGAACCAGAACCCGATCAGGACGATCAGGCCGATGACGATGATGCGGTTGCGCATGGTGGGACTCCTTGGTCGGTGGTGCAGGTGCCGGCGGATCAGCCGGTGAAGCGTTGCCAGAGCTCGGTGACGATCGGCCACACGTCGCCAGCACGGTCGGCGGACCCGACGGCCACCAGCACCACGGGGACGATCGTGACGGCGATGCTCACCAGGACGGCGAGCACGACCGAGATCGTCGCCGTCGTGGTGTGCCGACGAGTGAGGGCCATGGCGAGGAGCGCCAGCACGACGACCAGCCCGAGGACCGCGACGACCGTGACCCGCACGAACGGGAACGGTACGAGGCCGGCGGTGGTGGCGGTGACGCCGCCGAGGAACCCGACCAGGGGCAGGAACGCCCCGAGCAGGACCCCGGCGACCAGGACCACGCCGATGCCACCGGCGATCCACACACCGCGCGGCCGGGGCCCACGGGTGCGGGGCCGACGACCGCCGGACCAGGCGGTGGTCACGGTCGGTCCGTGGTCGGGTCGGTCGGCTGGTCGCCGTCGCGGGCGGCTGCCCGCGCTGCCTCGCTGGCGTCGGCTGCGGCGTCGGCGGCGTCCTGCGCGGCGTCCTCGGCGGAGTCGGCGGCACGCACCGCTGCGTCGGCAGCCGTCTCGGAGGCGACGACGGGGGTGGCAGCGTCCTCGTCGACGACGGCCGCACGTGCGCTGCTGGCCGCGTCGCGCGCGGTGTCAGCGGCGTCTCGGGCACCCTCGGATGCACGGTCGAGCGCGTCGGACGCGGCTTCGTGCACGCGGCCGGCGGTGGCGGTCGTCGCGTCCACGGCCTGTTCGGCGGCGTCCGCGGTGACGTCGGCCGCACGCTTCGTGGCATCCGCGGCCTGGTCAGCGGCCTGCTTGGTGACCTCAGCGGTGGCCGAGGCAGCACGCTTGGCGGTGTCGACCGTCGCGTCGGCGGCACGCTTGGTGGCGTCTGCGGTGACCTCGGCCGCCTGCTTCGTGACGTCGGCGGTGGCGTCGGCGGCACGCTTGGTCGCCTCGGCCGTCGCGTCGGCCGCCTGCTTCGTGGCGTCGACGGTCGCCGTCGCCACGCGCTTCGTGGTCTCGCTCGTCGCCTTGGCGGCATCCTGCACGGCATCGCCGACGGCGGTGGCCGCACGCTCGACGGGCGAGGGCTCGTCGTCGAACGGCCCGTGCACGTCGAGGACGCGGACGTCCACGGTCGTCGGCGCGGATGCGACCTGGCCGGCTGCTGCAGCGACCTGTCGTTTCACCTCGTCGGCGACCTCGCGGACGTTCTGCGGATAGGTCACGATGACGGAGACCTGCACCGCGAAGGTGCCGTCCTCGTCGTCGACCTGCACACCGGCGGTCCCGGCGGAGCGGCCGAGCCGCTTCCGCACTTCGTCGGCGGCTCGGGACACGGTCCCGCCGAGGTGGTGCACGCCGGGCACGCCGAGCGCCGTCTCCGCCGCGGTTCGCGCGATGAGCATCGCGGGGGTCGCGTCGTCGGGCAGCGGCTCCGTCAGTTCTGCGGGCAGGGCCACCTCGGTGACCTGCGTGTGCGCATGGGGGTCGTGCTGCATGGTTCCTCCTCGTTCGGGTCCGCGGAACGCATCGGGGCACTCGACGTCGCGAGTGCCCCGACACGCATCGAGCGTCCTAGTTCTTGAAGACGTCCTTGACGTCCTCGCCGGTCTTCTTGACGCTCGCGGAGGCCTGGTCCTTCTGGCCCTCGGCGACCTTGGAGTCGTCGTTCTGGGCCTTGCCCACGGCTTCCTTCGCCTTGCCGGCGAGGTCCTGAGCAGCGTTCTTGATCTTGTCGTCGAGTCCCATGACGGGTCCTTTCATCGGTCGGGCGTGCGCCCGGTGGTGGGTGTTGCGTGGGTCTTCGGTGGGCCGGGAGGCCCGGGGTCGCGTCCGGCTGACGGGTGTCAGTGGACGCGGGTCGACTTCGCGAGCGCCGAACGGGTCCCACCGGTGAGGTGGACCAGGACGGGCACCTGGCGGCCGAGCGTGCGGTCGAGGACCGCGACGGCGCGGTCGACGGCGTCGAGCACCGAGACGGCGTCCCCGCCGCGGCGGACCGCGACGCGGATGCGAGCGGCACGCTGCTTCCGCACCAGGTAGGTGTCGACGCGGGAGCCGACGACGTCGCGGACCCCGGCGAGCTCGTGCTCGACGACGTCGCGGACGAGTGCGACGTTCACCGTGACGGCGTCCTCACCGGAACGCTCGCGGACGGCGACGGACGTGCCGCCCCCGCCGCGGGTGAACACCCAGACCAGGGCGAGCACGATGACGACGGCGCAGGCGGCGGCGACGATCCAGAGCGAGGACGCGGGGACGTCCAGGCTGCTCGGCAGGTCGACGGTGGGCTTGATCGCGTCCTGCACGGCGGGCACGACGCCCGCACCGATCGTGAGACCGACGACGACGGCGACGAGGCCGAGGACGAAGAGGATGATCCGGTTCATGGTCCGGTTGCTCTTGGTCATGCGAGGGTCCCCTTCTCGTCGACGCGGACGCGGATGTTCCGGCCGAATCGTTCGTCGAGACCACTGAGGCGGTCGCGGACGGCTGCCTGCACGGCCTGCTCGTCGACCGGGATGCCGGTGACGGGCACGATCCGGACGTCGGTGCGGCGGCCGCGGGCGGTGGCCGAGGCGTTGCCCTCGGGGACCCCCGCGGCCGTGCCGGCGGCGTTGGCCGCGGTCGAGGCGACGATGCGGGTGTCGATGACGACGGCGCCACGGTCGTGCTGGACGACGGAACGGTGCTGGCGACCCGGCTTCAGGGCCAGGACGATCAGCACGATGCCCAGGACCACGAGCACGACGGCGATGACCTCGGCGATCGTGACGAACGCGGCATCGGGCTGCAGTGCGGCGTCGACGGCGGTCTGTGGGTCGGCGAGGAGCGGAGGCCGCCCGATCGCCCGCAGGACCGACTCCGTGCCGATCCACGCGGCGACCAGTGCGAGGACCACCAGCGCCACCGCCACTGCGGTCGAGCGGGAGCGGTGCACGCTCCGACGACGGATGCGTCGTTCGACGGAACCGTTGCTCATGATGGTCTCCTACCGGGTTCGGGACTCGCGCTCGCGCACGATCCCGGTGAGTTCGATGTGGGCACTGCCGACGCGGCGGCCGGTGAGTTCGCTCACGCGGCGCTTGACCTCGTCGGCGACCTGGGCCGAACGGGCGACGAGGTCGTCGCCCGCGGCGATGGGGCCGGTGACGTCGAGGGCCATTGCTCCGGCCGCGTCTCCGAGACCGACCCTGACCCGCTTGGCGGGGGCGCCGAGCCGTTCGGCTGCGACGGCCCGCGCCAGCGAGGTCAGTGCACGAGCGGTGATCTCGACGCGGCCCGGGACGACGTCCGGGCCGGCGTTCACCGGGAGCTCCGGCGCCCGGTGAGCACGTCGGTCAGGGCGCCACGGTCGATCTTGCCGGTGGCGAGGGCGGCCACGAGGGCCCCGATCGCACCGAAGACGATGACCAGGACGAAGCCCCAGAACCCGAACTGCAGTGCGACGACTGCGAGGACGGCACCGATGAGGGCACCGATCAGTGTGTTGCTCATGCGACTCGCGCTTCCTTCTTCTCGTCGTTGTCGTTGTCGTCGTCGTCGCCCGGGATGAAGACGTCCTGGACGGTCACGTTGACCTCGGCGACCTCCATGCCGACGATCTGCTCGAGGGCACGGGCGACGCTGCTGCGGACGCCGTCGGCGACCTGCTGGAGCGACACCGGGTACTCGGCGACGATGACGATGTCCGCGGCGACCTGCTTCTCGCCGACCTCGACCTTGACGCCCTGACCGTGGTCGCGCTGGCCGATCGCGTCGCGGAGCGCGCCGATCGCACGGGCTGCGCCGCCACCGAGCGAGTGCACGCCGTTGACCTCGCGGGCGGCGATGCCAGCGACCTTCGACACGACGGTGTCGTCGATGACGGTCTTGCCGGTGACGCCGCTGTTCGAGCCGGCGTGCGAGGTGGTCCGGGCCGCGGCGGTGGTGGCCGGGGTGGTGGTGATGGAGTCAGCCATGGTTCGTTCCTTCCGATTGACCCGCCGGGCGTTCCCAGCGGTTGCTGTTCACGGATGAGACGGGCTGCACCAGAGATTCGTCACACATGACTTTCCGGATTCGGCAGAAATCCAGGAATCCGCGGGAACACGGGGATGTGGCTGTACCCCCTGGCCGTTCACTCAGGCGGTTTCGCGTGTTCCGTCCGCCGCGTTGCGTCCTGCAGCGGCGCGGATCGCCCGGGCGCACGCCATCGGGGACTCGCCCCGCTCGGCTCGGAAGAGCTGCTGCAGGCGTCGTGGCAGGACCCCGGCGGCGTCGGCGATGTCCTGCAGGGAGAGGTCCTCGTCGGCGTGCTGCTCGATGAACGCCACCGCGCGGCGGACGCGCCACGAGGACCGACCACTGTCGGGTCGTGCGGACAGCGACGTGCGGAGCGTGGCGGCGGGGTCCTCGCCGAACCGCTCGCGGTAGGCGGTGGCGAACCGGCCCGGGTTGGTGAACCCCCAGCGACGTGCGACCACGGCGACCCCGTCGGCGCCGGGGCCCCGGTCGTCGCCCGCGCGCAGGAGTTCGCTCCGGGCACGGTCGAGCCGGTGCTCGCGCAGGAAGCGGTGCGGCGTGGAGTCGAGGGTACGGGCGAACACGTCCTGCAGCCCCCGCTGACTGAGCCCGCACGCCGCGGCGATGTCCGACACCGCCGGACGTTCTGCCGCGTGCTGTTCGACGTAGCGGATCGCGTCGCGCAGGCGGTTCGCGACGGGGACGTCGTCGCCGCGGTTGCGGATCGGGAAGGTGTCGAGCACGACGATCGCCAGCCGACGGTTCAGCGCCGTCCGCATCGGACCGACCACGCGGTCGTCCACGAGCGCCGGGCCGAGCTCCCCGATGAGGTGGCGCAGCGGTTCGCGGCGGGCGATGACCTCGTCCTGCTGGTCGAAGAGCAGCGGGCCGTCCGGCAGCCGGTAGCCGAGGTCGCGCCCGACGGTCCGCAGGAACGAGTCCGCGATGTGCACGCCGTTGTAGACGGTGCCGTCGGACTCGAAGCGGTACTCCTCGGAGGCGCTCGCGATGTACGGGCTGCCGGGCTCGACCACGCGCGTGCGGTCGGGGAAGTGCATCTCGAGCCGGCCCCTGGTGAGCCAGAAGACGACGTGGTCCTCCCGCGCCCCGATCACCCCGCCGCGTCGACCGCCCTCGGCGCGCATGGTCCGCAGCGTCAGGTCGTCGTCGCCCACCACCGTGTACTCGTAGCGGGTGTCGTCGGTCGCGTAGGTGTCCGAGGCGAAGTCGGACCCGTGGTACTCCGCCTCGAAGATGTCGGAGTAGGCGGAGCCGTCGCCGTCGGCGAACCGCAGTCTGCGGAAGCCGTTCGTCGCCGGATCGGTCATGGTCGAAAGCATGACATCGACGGCAGGGCGACGTGAATACCCTCGTTCGTGTCCGCGCGTCCATCGGAGGGAATACCCTAGGGGGGTACCGTATTGAGGACCGTGGAGGCCAGCATGCACGAACACGTCGGGTACATCGGCGACAAGGACGACCTGCTCAAGCGGCTCCGTCGCGCCGAGGGCCAGGTGCGCGGCATCGCCCGCATGGTCGAGGACGAGACGTACTGCATCGACGTCCTCACCCAGATCTCGGCGGCGAACCGGGCGCTCGAACGCGTGGCGCTGTCGCTGCTCGAGGACCACCTCAAGCACTGCGTCGCCGAGGCGGTCGCCGAGGGCGGCGACGCCGCGGACGAGAAGGTCCGCGAAGCCAGCCAGGCCATCGCCCGGCTCGTGCGCTCGTGACCGCCGCCCGCACCCGAACCACAGGAGGAGACACCGTGACCACCGAACTGCTGCTCGTCGAGGGCATGACCTGCGAGCACTGCGTGCTGAGCGTGACCGAGGAACTCACCGAACTCGAGGGGGTGTCCGACGTCGCCGTCGCGCTCGTCCCCGGCGGTGCCTCGTCGGTGACGGTCACCTCGGACGCACCCGTCGACGCCGATGCGCTCCGCGGCGCGGTCGCCGAGGCGGGGTACGAGGTCGTGCCGTCGTGACGGACGGCATCGTCGAGCTCGACATCACGGGCATGACCTGCGCCTCGTGCGCGAACCGCATCGAACGGAAGCTCGGCAAGCTCCCCGGGGTCACCGCCACCGTCAACTACGCCACCGAGAAGGCGCAGGTGCAGGTCGCGGCTGACGGCCCCGCCGACCCCGCCGACCCCGCTGCCCTCATCGCCGCCGTCGAGTCCGCGGGCTACGGTGCGACCGTCCCCGCGCCGCCGGCCGACACGACGGCGCCGGACGACGACGCCGACGACCCGGCCGGAGCGCTGCGCCGACGACTCGTCGTGTCGACGGTCCTGGCCGTGCCGGTCGTCCTGCTCTCGATGGTGCCGGTCCTGCAGTTCCCGAACTGGCAGTGGCTCGCCCTGACACTCGCCGCGCCCGTCGCGGTGTGGGGCGCGCTCCCGTTCCACCGCGCCGCGTGGGTGAACGCCCGACACGGTGCCGCGACCATGGACACCCTGGTCAGCGTGGGTGTGCTGGCGGCCTTCGGCTGGTCCCTCTACGCCCTCTTCTTCGGCGACGCCGGCACCACCGGCATGCACATGACGTTCTCGTGGATCGCGACCGACCCCGAGGCGACCGACCTGTACCTCGAGGTCGCCGCGGCCGTGACGGTGTTCATCCTGGCCGGCCGGTACATGGAGGCCCGCGCCAAGAAGCAGTCCGGGGCGGCACTCCGCGCCCTGCTCGAACTCGGCGCGAAGGAGGCCACGGTGCTGCGCGACGGCGTCGAGCAGCGTGTCGCCGCGTCGGCGCTCGTCGTCGGGGACGTCGTCGTCGTGCGGCCGGGGGAGCGGATCCCCAGCGACGGCATCGTGCAGGACGGGTCCTCGGCCGTGGACCACAGCATGGTCACCGGCGAATCCGTCCCCGTCGAGGTCGGACCGGGCGACCGGGTGACCGGCGCGACGATCAACGTCGGCGGCCGGCTCGTGGTCGCCGTCGCCCGCGTCGGCGCCGACACCGAGCTCGCTCGGATGGGACGGCTCGTCGAGGACGCGCAGACCGGCAAGGCCGACGTCCAACGCCTGGCCGACCGGGTCTCCGGCGTCTTCGTGCCGATCGTCATCGGGCTCGCCGTGCTGGCGTTCGTCGGCTGGCTCGTGCTCGGCGGCTCGGTCACGGCGGCGTTCACCGCCGCCGTCGCCACGCTCATCATCGCCTGCCCGTGCGCCCTCGGGCTCGCGACGCCGACCGCACTGCTCGTCGGCACCGGCCGCGGGTCCCAGCTCGGCATCCTGATCGGCGGCCCGCAGGTGCTCGAACGGACCCGTGGCGTCGACACCATCGTGCTCGACAAGACCGGCACCGTCACCACCGGCGAGATGACCCTGCGCGCCGTGACCTCGACGGACGCGACCCTCGACGCGGACGCCGTGCTCCGGCTCGCCGCCGCCGTCGAGCACGGTTCGGAACACCCCGTGGCGCGTGCGGTCGTGCGGGCCGCGACGGCCCGGCAGCTCGACGTCCCGACCGCCGAGCAGTTCGACTCCACGCCCGGCGCCGGCGTGCAGGCCGTCGTGGACGGCGACGTCGTGCTCGTCGGCGGGACCCGCTGGCTCGCGGCGTCCTGGGCCGTCGTCGTGCCCGACGAGGCCTCGGCCGCGGTCACCGCCGCCGAGGCCGACGGGGGCACCGCGGTGGTCGTCGCGCGGAACGGCCGCGTGCTGGGCGTCGTGGTCGTCGGCGACACCGTGAAGCCCGAGGCCGCCGACGCGGTCGCGCGCTTCGTGGCCCTCGGTCTGCACCCCGTCCTGCTCACCGGCGACAACGACGGCGCCGCACGGGCCGTCGCCGCACAGGTCGGCATCGACGACGTGCACGCCCGCGCCACCCCTGCCGGCAAGCTCGACGCCGTCCGGGGCATGCAGGCCCAGGGACGGAGCGTGGCCATGGTCGGTGACGGCGTCAACGACGCTGCGGCGCTCGCCGCGGCCGACCTCGGCATCGCGATGGGCGCCGGCACCGACGCGGCGATCGCGGCCAGCGACATCACGGTCGTGAGCGGTCGGCTCACCGTCGTCGCCGACGCCGTCCGGCTGTCGCGCGCCACGCTCGGCATCATCAAGGGCAACCTGTTCTGGGCCTTCGCGTACAACGTGGCGGCGATCCCGCTCGCGATGGCGGGGCTGCTCAACCCGGTGCTCGCCGGCGCCGCCATGGCGTTCTCGTCGGTGTTCGTCGTGACGAACAGCCTGCGGCTGCGGCGTTTCGCACCCCGGCCCTGAGGCCGACCACCCGCCGGACGTGACGCGCGCAGCGAACGTGCCCCGTGCCTCCCGTCCGGCGGTGCGCGCGACGGTGCCGACGGCACTACGCTCGAAGACGGTCCGCGACGCACTGGTGCGGTGACCTGCGGGCTGTACGTCTCGAACGTGATCCCAGGAGGACCGAAGTGACCGAATCCGCTCCCGTCGACCCCACATCGACCGAAGGCTGGAAGAAGCTCGACAGCATCGCTGCCGACTTCACCCCTGACCTGCGCGGGTGGTTCGACAGCGACCCCGGCCGTGCCGAGCAGTACACGTTCCAGGCCGCAGACCTGACCGTGGACCTGTCGAAGGGCCTCGTCACCGAGGACGTCCTCGCCGCCCTGCTGCAGGTCGCGAAGGACACCGGCGTCGCCGAGCGCTTCCAGGCGATGCTCTCCGGCGAGCACATCAACGTCACCGAGGACCGCGCCGTCTTGCACACCGCGCTCCGCCGTCCGAAGGCGACCGAGGGGCTCGTCCCGGCGGCGCCGCTGACCGTCGACGGCCAGGACGTCGACGCCGACGTGCACGCCACGCTCGACAAGGTCTACGCGTTCGCGTCGCAGGTGCGTGACGGCTCGTGGACCGGTGTCACCGGCAAGCGCATCGAGACCGTCGTCAACATCGGCATCGGCGGGTCCGACCTCGGCCCCGTCATGGTCTACGAAGCACTCAAGCCCTACGTCCAGCCCGGCCTCGAAGCCCGCTTCGTGTCGAACATCGACCCGGCGGACATCTACGAGAAGACCGTGGACCTCGACCCCGAGACCACGCTGTTCATCGTCGCGTCGAAGACCTTCGGCACCCTCGAGACGCTGACGAACGCGCGACTCGCACGCCAGTGGCTGTGGGAGCGGCTCGGCCTGACCGACGCCGCCGACGACGAGAAGAAGAACGCCGTCGCGAAGCACTTCGTCGCCGTGTCCACCGCGCTCGACAAGGTCGAGGCCTTCGGCATCGACCCCGAGAACGCCTTCGGGTTCTGGGACTGGGTGGGCGGCCGCTACTCCGTCGACTCCGCGATCGGCACGAGCGTCATCGTCGCGATCGGCCAGGAGAACTGGGAGCAGTTCCTCGCCGGCTTCCACGCGATCGACGAGCACGTCCGCACCACGCCGCTCGAGCAGAACGTCCCCGTCCTGATGGGCCTGCTCAACGTCTGGTACACGAACTTCCTCGGTGCGCAGAGCCACGCGGTCCTGCCGTACACGCAGTACCTGCACCGCTTCGCCGCGTACCTGCAGCAGCTCACCATGGAGTCGAACGGCAAGCGCGTCCGCTGGGACGGCTCGCCCGTCACCACCGAGACCGGCGAGGTCTTCTGGGGCGAGCCCGGCACGAACGGCCAGCACGCGTTCTACCAGCTCATCCACCAGGGCACCCGCCTGATCCCGGCCGACTTCATCACGGTCGCGAACCCGGCCCGTCCGCTCAAGGACGAGACCGGTGACGGCAAGGGCGTCGCTCCCGGCACCGACGTGCACACGCTGTTCCTGGCCAACTTCTTCGCGCAGACCAAGGCGCTGGCGTTCGGCAAGAGCGCCGACGAGGTCCGTGCCGAGGGCACCACCGACGAGGGGATCGTCGCGGCGCGCACCTTCCCGGGCAACAAGCCGACGACGTCGATCCTGGCGCCGGAGCTCACCCCGAGCGTGCTCGGCCAGCTGATCGCGCTCTACGAGCACATCGTGTTCACCGAGGGCACGATCTGGGGCATCGACTCGTTCGACCAGTGGGGCGTGGAGCTCGGCAAGCAGCTGGCGCTGCAGGTCACGCCCGCCGTCGAGGGCGACCAGGCCGCGCTCGACGCGCAGGACGCCTCGACCAAGGCGCTCATCGCGAAGTACCTGGAGCTGCGCAAGTAGCGACGCACCCACCTGACGGACGGGAGGCCCGTGGCGGATCCGCCACGGGCCTCCCGTCCGTCTGCCGGTCGCGCTGGCCGCGGGGCGGACGCGGCCCGAGACTCGGGGTGAGCGACAGTTCTCGGGACGCGCGCGCCGAGAACTGTCGCTGAGCGCGAGTCTCGGGCCATGCGCTCCGAGACTCGCGGTCAGCGAGCGAGCGGGTCGAGGTTGAGCGTCGTTCCCTCGTAGAGGTGCTGGTCCATCCCGAACACCTGCACGCCCGCGTTGAGCCAGACGAGCGCCCGCACGCTGATGCCGAACCGCGCGGCGACGTCCCCGATGAGGTCGTCCGGCGCCACCGTGTACGACCGCGGCGCCCCGCCGGTCGTCGTCGCGGTGACCGGACCGGTCGCGTTCGCCCGGGCACCGGCGTCCTTCGGGTGCACGTTCGTCTGCCGCGCCGGGACGGACCACCGCACGGTGGTCACCGCGAGCACCTTGCCGGCCCCGATCTCGACCGGGACCTCCTGACCCGGAGCCGCCGCGGAGTAGGTCACGAGCGTGGTGAGGTGCGACGGGTCGACGCCGGAGCCGCTCAGTGGGACGTCCACCGCGGTCGCCGTGCTGGTCGGCCCACCGAGCGTCCGGTCGCCGACGCCGGGGTAGGTCAGGCCGTCGCCGACCGCGCGCGGCAGGTCGAACAGGCCGACCCCGACCGGCACCGGCAGGGTCGAGGTGAAGCCGGAGTACTGCGCGGTGAACGTGTCGTCGCCGACCGCGACCACGCGGAACCGGAAGTGCACGCTGCCCTTCGGCGACGCGACGTCACCCTGGGCGAGGACGGTCCCGGCGGGGATCGGCGTCAGCGTCGGAGCCGGAGCCGCCGACTCGGTCGGTTCCGGGGTCGGCGTGCGGGGGTGCGCCGACGACTCGAGGAGGTCACCCTCCGGGTCGGCGCCGAGCGTCGGCGTCGGGGTGGCCGACGAGCTCGGCGTCGTCGCCGGGGTGGACGGGGCGGGAAGGGCTCGGTCCGACCCGCGCAGCAGCGAGCACCCCGACAGTGCCACGGTGGCCGCGACGACGACCCCGATCGCGAGCGTCCGGTTCATGATTCCCCCTCAGCTCGATGCTAACCGCGCGGTGCCCCCGGGGCGAACGCCGTGCTCCCGCCGTGTGTCTGGGGACGTACCGCGGATCCTCGGTCGTCCACGACGAGTGATACCATCGGTATCAACGAGAGCAGGTGGTCATGGGCGTCAGGGTGGTCCCCGGGCGACGCGGTGGGTCGGACCCCCGTCGGCCCGACACGGAAGCCGTCGTGCGAGCGTTGGCCGGTCGGATCGACAGTGCGCCCGCGACCGTCCGTGCGGCGGTCGAGCACGTCCTGCACAGTCGTGAGCAGCAACACCACGCCGAGATGGAACTGCGGCGCGGGATCTTCAAGCTCGCCGACCTCGGCGTCCCGCAGCGCGAGATCGCGAAGCTCGCCGGGATCTCCCAGCCCGAGGTCTCGCGGCGGCTCTCCCGTCGAACCCTGACCACGAAGAGGCCGTCTCCGCGTGAGGTCATCTCCCGGCGCGAGGGCGGCCAGATCGACTCGGAGACGATGCTGCGCGAGCTGTCGTCGATGGCGTTGACGCACCGCACCCCGAAGCGTGGTGCGGCGTTCGACGGTGCCGCCTCGGCCACCGGCACCACCAAGGAACTCGCGGCGGCGTTCCAGGACGGCCTCCTGTCCGAGGTCGAGTACGAGACCGTCCGCCGGGCGATCGCCGAACGGCAGACCCGCAAGCGCACCCGGTGACGGAGCTCCGCAACCGGGTGGCCGTCGAGCTGGGCCGAGCGCTCCGGGCCGACTCGCTCGACAACCCCTGGTCGGACACGGCGGGCGCGAGCACCAGGACGATCTACGCGCCGGACGGCTTCCTGTACGAGGCGAGTCGCCTGCGGTTCCACGAGTCCGTGCTCGAGGAGCACCGCGCGCTGACCCCGTCGCCGGTCACCGACGGCTCGCTCGCCGTGGTCGTGACGGCCGGTCCGCCGGGGTCGGGGAAGTCGACCGCCCTGGAGCGGATGCCGGAGCTGTGCGGGTACCGGTCGATCGACGCCGACGGGTTCAAGGACCCGCTGCTCCTGCGCGCACAGGCGGACGGTCTGGTGGACCGGTGGACGGCTCGCCGCCTGGCCGACGACCGGCCGGTGCAGCTGCGTGAGATCGCCGGGTTCGTGCACGCCGAGTCGACCACCGTGGCCGACACGCTGCGCCGCCGCGCCCTCCGCAACGGCGAGAACGTCGTCGTGCACGGCACCCTGTCGAGCGTGGACTACCTCGACGACCTCCTCGCCGAGCTCGACGACGCCGGCTACGAGAAGCTGCGCATCGTCACCGTGGAGGTCCCGCTCGAGACGGCGATCGCCCAGGCGACCGATCGGTGGTGGAGCGTGCGTGATGCCGCCACGGATCCGCTCGGTGGTCGGTTCGTCCCGGAAGCAGCCATCCGTCGCTACTACCCGACCGGATCGACCGAGTCGGTGTGCGGCGCGAACGCCCGGGTCCTCGGTGACCGGGCCGCCGACCTCGGCTGGGACGTGTCGATCGTCTGAGCGGTCGCCGGTGTCGGTCGGAACGGCTACCGTCGAGGCCATGGAGCGTTCGGAGATCCTCGCCGCGGCTGCCGCCGCGCACGCCGCCCGCATCGCAGAAGAAGGCGGTGACGACGGCGCTGCTCGTGAACGGGCGGAGAGCGTCCGGCGCCGGGCCGACGGCCTCACCGACCGGTACGACACGGTCGAGGGCGCGAGCGAATCCGACGCGCGTGACGCCGCGCGCCGTCGAGCGGGCGAGGCCGACCGGGCGGCCTCCCGGACCGAGGGCGTGCTGTCCGACTGGCACCGCATGGGCACCCGCCGCGGTGTGACGCCGGACGCCCAGGTGCGCACGGCGTGGACGGTCACCGGGGTGCCCGAGCGGGGTGACGCCCGAGCACTGGCGAACGTGCTGCTCTCGACGGCGGGGCACGCGGGCCGGGTGGCCGACGCCGCGCGACGCAACCCGGCGCTGTCCGGTGCCGCGAGCGCAGCTGCTCGACGGACCGTCCGGCGCTACACCGACCACGGCGCGGACATGGCGTCGCTCGGCGACGTGCTGGGGGACAGCCCGGAGCCCGACGGGTCCTGATGCTCACCCGGAGTGCGTTGGAGCGCTCCCGCTCTGACCAGGCGTTATGTGGACCGATCCAATCGTCCTGACGACAGAATGTCCAATTGACAGGACATGGATTCGGGTTACCATCGGTGCACGCACTGAAGCGCGATCACCGACGAAGGAGTCACCGAATGGTCGACATCAAGCCGACAGCCCCGACTGTCGCACTGCCCCCGATCGGGACCGGACCGCACCGCCGACGCCTCGGCGTCCTGGCCCTGGTCGCCACGTTCGGCGGGCTGCTCTTCGGGTACGACACCGGTGTCATCAACGGTGCCCTGAACCCGATGAAGGCCGAACTCGGCCTCACGAACTTCACCGAGGGCGTCGTCACCAGCTCCCTGTTGTTCGGCGCCGCGATCGGTGCCATGCTCGGCGGCCGCATCGCCGACGGCTGGGGGCGTCGCAAGACGATCATCGCCCTCGCCGTGACGTTCTTCCTCGGCACCCTCATCTGCGTCTTCGCACCGACGTTCGGCGTCATCGTCGTCGGCCGTGTCCTCCTCGGCCTCGCGGTGGGTGGTGCATCGACCGTCGTCCCGGTGTTCCTCGCTGAACTCGCGCCGTACGAGATCCGGGGTTCGCTGTCCGGCCGCAACGAGCTCATGATCGTGATCGGGCAGCTCGCCGCGTTCGTGGTCAACGCCATCATCGGCAACCTGTGGGGTGAGGGCAACGGCGTCTGGCGCGTCATGCTGGCCGTCTGTGCGCTTCCTGCCATCGCACTCTTCGTCGGCATGCTCCGGGTGCCGGAGTCGCCGCGCTGGCTCGCGTCCAAGGGGCGCTACGACGAAGCGCTGTCCGTCCTGCAGCAGGTCCGCACCACGGAGCGTGCGACCGCCGAACTCGACGACATCAAGCGGAGCAACGACCTCGAGGCGAAGGCCGATCGCGTCAGCGGGTGGCAGACGCTGCGCGGCAACAAGTGGCTCATCCGCATCGTGCTCATCGGTGCCGGGCTCGGCGTCGCCCAGCAGCTCACCGGCATCAACTCGATCATGTACTACGGCCAGACCGTCCTCATCGAGTCCGGGTTCCAGGCGTCGGCAGCCCTCATCGCGAACATCGCCCCCGGCGTGATCGCCGTGGTCGGTGGCGTCATCGCGCTGTACAACATGGAGAAGATCAACCGCCGGACGACCCTGATCATCGGCTTCTCGTTGACGACGGTCTGCCACTTCCTGATCGGCATCGCCTCGGTCGCACTGCCCGAGGGCAACCCGGCCCGCCCGTGGGTGATCCTGTTCCTCGTCGTCGCGTTCGTCGGCTCGATGCAGACCTTCCTCAACATCGCCGTGTGGGTGGTGCTGTCGGAGATCTTCCCGACCCAGATCCGCGCGCTCGGCATGGGCATCTCGGTGTTCTGCCTCTGGATCGCGAACGCGTTCCTCGGGCTCTACTTCCCGACGATCGTCGCCGCGACCGGCATCACCGGGACGTTCTTCGGCTTCGGCATCGTCGGTCTGCTCGCGCTGCTCTTCATCTGGAAGTTCGTGCCGGAGAGCCGCGGTCGCACCCTCGAAGAGGTGGAAGAGGGCGTCACCACCGGCAACATCTTCACGGTCCCCCAGAAGGCGTCGCGCGCCTAGGTGTACTCGGCCATGACGTTGGTGACACTTCGGGTCTTGTGACGTAGCGAGGCCTCCTGGCTTGATGGAGCTGTCTAGTTCTGCCATCACCAGGAGGCCTCTGTGGTCCACGCTAACGCCCGGTTGACGCTGCACGGGCGACGGTTACTCGTCGCTCGCGTTGTTGAGGACCGTCGTCCAGTCGCTCATGTCGCGAAGGAACTCGGCGTCTCTCGCCAGTGTGCGCATCGGTGGGTGCGGCGTTTCCGGGACCACGGCGACATCGGCTTGTCGGACCGGTCAAGCCGGCCGCATCGATCGCCGACGAAGACCACTCCAGAGCGCGAGCAATCGGTGCTGGAGGCACGGACCCGGCTCCGGTTCGGTCCCGCCCGTCTCGCTGCGGAGACCGGGGTGCCGGCTCGCACGATCTCTCGCGTCCTCGCCCGGCACCACGTTCCGCCGCTGGCGTGGTTGGACCCGATCACTGGTGCCCTGATCCGTGCCACAAGAGCGACCACGAACCGATACGAACACGAGCACCCCGGCGACTTGGTGCACGTGGATGTGAAGAAGCTCGGTCGGATCCCGGACGGCGGCGGCTGGCGGGTGCAGGGCTGGACGGCCGCGAATCACCAGTCCCGCGTCGATAAGAAGCCGATCGGGTTCGACTACGTTCACGCCGCTGTCGATGACCACACCCGGCTCGCTTATGCCGAAGTCCACCCGGACGAGCGCGGCGTGACCGCGGCTGGGTTCCTCACCCGCGCGGCAGCGTACTTTGCCGCCCATGGCATCCGGAAGATCGAGCGGGTGATCTCGGACAACGCCTTTGCTTACCGGCACTCAGCCGCGTTCAAGAACGCGGTCGCGGAGCTGGGTGCGAAGCAGAAGTTCATCAAGCCGCACTGCCCATGGCAGAACGGCAAGGTCGAACGCTTCAACCGGACCCTCGCGACCGAGTGGGCCTATCGGCAGCCCTTCACCAGCAACAACGCACTTGCACCCTGGATCGAGCACTACAACACTGGCCGGATCCACTCGAGCCACGGGCTCACGCCCGCAGCCCGAGTGTCACCAACGTGATGACTCAGTACACCTAGGCCAGCCCGACCAGATCCACGGACGACTGCGCTATCGGCGGACTACTGCTGGTCCGGGAGGAATTCGTCCGCGAACTCAACCCAACCGCTGCCAGCCTCTGCTCCCAGTGCCGGCAGCACCGGAAGCGCTCCGTCCACGAAGGGGGCGACGAACACCTGCCCCTCGCTAACGACGACCCGACGGGTGACCACGACGTCCTCCGCGAAGGCGTCGTGCAGGAACGGCAGGATCCGTCTGCCGTGCAGCCATTCGAGCGTGTTCAGCGTCCGGATCGCCAAGACCATGACGCGCGCCACGAGCGGAACAGCGGCATGGAAGCGTTCCTCGACACCAAACGAGTGCGCGCCTTGACGCTTGTCGGTGTCGGCGTGGACAACGTCGCCGTAGATCCACGCGTACGCAAGCTCGTGGTCCGCCAGCGCTTCCTCCGGCGCCTCCCCCTGCTTGACCCGCACCTCGTACGCTGAGCGGCTGACTTTCTGCGACGCGACGACCTTCCAGTCCTCGCGCAGCTTCTTCAACGCCGTCATCGCGTCGGCGTCGGCATCGGTCTCGCGAGCGAAGTACAGCAGCGCTTTCATCGTCTTGAGGCAGTGCGCATCTTCCTCGTTGAGCAGCAACGGCCGGATCCGGGCAGCCGCACTTTCGACCTGCTCTTCCGGCGGTTCGACGTCGAGACGCTCGAGGAGTTCGACGAGGTGATCTCGACGGCCCGCGACTTCAACCCGGACCTGGAGGTCCGTAGCCTGCTGAGCCAGGCACCCACCAATCACAACGAGACGGAAACAGAAGACGTCTCCGAGTTCATCGTGGAGTACCCCCAGGTCAAGCCCCTCGAAACCGTTCTGTACTCGCGCAAGGCCTACCGCGACGCCGCCGCTCCTGGTCTTGGAGTGATGGAGCTCTCGGTATCGAAGGCGAAGCAGGCGCGGGCTGAGATTCAGGAGCTCACGGCGGAGGTGTACGGCTGATGCCCATCGCACGGAACAAGAAGACGACGGTGGATCCCGACGCGATCGCCGCGTTCGGGGCCGCGGCCGACGCGCTGCCCTCCGAGGCGCGTGAGGCCGCAACGCCAAAGTCGCAGGCGAAGGCGCCCTCTCCGGCTGCGGGTGATGCTCCCCTGACGGCGCTCGTTCGCTGGCGCGGACACGAAGAGCTCCGCGACCGGATTGCCGACTACAACAAGGCGACTCGGTACCCGAATCACGCGATCATGCTCCGAGCAATGGAGATTGGCATGGAGTACATCGAGAAGCACGGCATGGAGTAGAGCGCACTAGCTCCTGCTAGTCGCTGCTACCGCCCACAAGCACTGGATAGCCCCTGATATTGTCTGATATCCGGGGCTATCGGCATTGGTGGCCACGCCCGGTATCGTGAATGAGCCGGCGCCCCTCGTGCTCGTCGGCACGGTGCCCCCGGCCCAATCCGGGGGCACCACTCCCACCGGTCACTCCCCGCTGGCCACGCCCTCCCGCGTGAAGCATTCGGCGGAGCGCCGCTCGATCTGCCTCTTGCCCTGCAGGCGCACAGCGTAGGCGTGCCACACGACATCCTTGCCGTGCGGAGCGGTGGCGTGGTCCTCGAAAATCCAGTCGACAACTCCGCCGACGGGGATCTGGTGGGGCACCGTGGGGCCGTGCGAAAGGATGAACTGTTTCGGGTCGAGGCCCGCTGGGTTGCGCTGCTCGAGGTTGTGCACGACGATCTGTGCGCGGCGCTTCGACGCACTTCGCGGATCGTGAGCGTGACCAAGCCCGACGTCCCAGACAGTCAGTGGCGTCTTTCCGAGGTTCTGGACGGTGACCGTGAAGGGCACGTTGAACACGTGCGGCCGGGCCGACGGAGTGAAGCAGTCGTGCTGCAGAGTGACCACGAGGCGCGCGCGGTTACGGATGGCGTTGACGATCCCGACGATGGCCGTAATGAGCGACAGCGCGAGGGCGGCGATCGCCACCCAGTCGAGGTTGTCGGTCCAAGATGGCGGTGGGTCAGCGGGGGCGTCGCGAGCAGGCGTAGGAGCACGGTCGAAGCCTACGATTCGGACGCCTGAGCGAGCCGTCGTCTGTGATAGCACCTGATAGCGTGTGCTATTGGGCGCTAGCCATCAAGGCGGGGGAGCGCGAGATCCGACGCAGAGTCGACCGGGTTCCGGTCGAGCGCCCGGTACACCGTCGCGCGTCCGATTCCGAACAGTTCGACGAGCTCCGCGACCGAGTGATCCCCGGCACGGTGGAGCGCCACGAGCAAGCCGTTGTGCGTGCAGTGCACCGCCACGTACCGTGCCCTCGACAACAAGGGCGTCACCTACGAGGTCATCGACCTCACCACGCAGCCCGTCGACGTCGTAGAGAGCTTCAAGGCCCGCGGCCTGATGCAGGCACCCATCGTCGTCACCGCCACCGCCACCGTCACCGACACGTGGGCTGGCTTCCAGCCCGACAAGATCGCTGCCCTGACCGCCTGACCGAGGACATGAAGACCATGACCGAGAGCACGCCGAACCCACCACGATGGGAGTGGGCGATGACGGCCGACGAGTCGCCCGAGCCGGTCGACGTGTTCTCCGGGCCCGCGGCCTACGACGAGCTCGCAGCGCCGCCGGCGGCCGCGGGCCGTGAGATCCCGATGGGGGAGTTCACCGAGCGGGAGTGGGCAATCTTTCGACAGGGACAGCGGTGGGGCTGGGAATCTCGGCGGTCCGAGGTGGACGCCGCGTGGAACGCCTACAACGGCGCCGACTACGACGCCGATCGGTACTACCGGGCCGCATACGACCACGACAACCACGACTGCACCATCCACGCCAACAAGGGTCCGTACCAGGGAGCGCGTGCCCGCCTGTTGCAGTGGGACTACTGGCCCGACGAGGAAGAAATGCTCCCGCTCGACACCAACCGAGGGGACGCATGACCAGAGCTCGGAGGCCCTCCTCACGTAAGCGTGAGTGCCTCCCCACCAGCTAGCGCCCTCGGTCGTCTCTCTCCCGACCGGGACGCTTCCCTGTCCGCGCTACGCGGACCGCCGCAGAGTGGTGTAGCAGGCGGATTCGCGGGCGGGTGTTAGCGCTTCGCGCGGCGACGCCCGGACCGGACGGCCGCACGTGGCCGTGCGTCGGTGCTGCCGCCGCTCATGATGACAAGCATCAGTGCGATCGCGCCGGCGAAGCCGAGGACCGCCAGCGCTGAACCGACGAACGTGTGCGAGATCTCGTACCCGGGGTCGAGGCCCCATGTCAGGGTCGACCAGGCGATGAGTCCGAGGCGCAACTGGTTCACGACAACGACCGTGACGACGCCGACGAGTGTCGCCAGCAACCAACGCAGCGGCGACACTCGGGTGAATCCGATGAGCGCGGCCGACAAGAACATGATCGGTGCGGCAAGGATCACGATCGTGCACTCCACGGTGATCCGGAACGCGATGATTTGCGTATCGGAGAGGTGCAACAGGAAGGTGTCTCCCCACAGCATGCTGCGGTTCTGTGTCACCGGGCCGATCCAGTACGACGCCAGAGCCGCTTCGACGTGACGGACCTGGTCGAGCATCACGATGAGCACGATGCCCACCCCGGCCGCGAGAGCCCCAAGTAGGTGTCGGACGGTACGGGTGAGGGGGTGCATCCGGACGGGTGGTGCCGCGATCGTGGACATGACGCTCCTTCTGTTGCGACCACAGTAGATCTAAAATTTTCTGTGTTCAAGTGTTGCACACAAAAATATTTGTGCTTACAGTGGTTGCAATACCGCAGCAGTCGGCTGCACCACCAACCGAAGGACTGATCACTTGCGTAAGACCCTCAAGGCATCGCTCAGCGTCGCCGCTCTCGCCGTTGCCGGCACTGCCCTGCTCGCCAGCCCCGCGAACGCGACGGACATGCCGTCGACGACCACGATCGCCGCCGGCCAGCACGCGAACGTCCCCTTCACTATGCAGAACGACGGCGCCACGATTCCCGGCATGGTGGGTGCCGGATCGATCACGTTCAACGCCCCGGCGAACACCACCTTCGGCGCTCAGGCGGGTGTCACGACGCAGTACTCCAGCGATCGTGGCACGACCTGGGTCGGCAACGCGGCAGTCATCGGTAACTGCACCGTGGGTGGCGCCGGTAAGACGCTGACCTGCACGCAGACGACGAACTCCAGCTGGCCCGCCGGTGGACAGTTCCGCTTCCTCCCTGTCGTGACAGTCGACGCGGGTGCGCAGGCTGGCACGTACTCGGCAAATTCCACCTACAGCTTCGAGGTGGCAAACGGCGGTGGGCCCCGCACGGAGACTGCGAGCCTGAATGTTCGCGTCATCGTGAAGCCCGCCGCACCGACCGTGTCGAACATCGACAACGGGTCGGGCAACACTGTGCTCTCCGGCGACGGCGTGCCCGGTGCGACCGTCACCATCAAGGACGACCAGGGCAACACCGTCGGTACCGCAACCGTCGGTGCGAGCGGCAAGTGGACCGCCGACCTCGGCTCGAACCTCTCCGGCACCGCCTCGGACCTGACCATCACCCAGACCGCTAACGGCCTCGATTCCGACCCGACCACGGTCAGCGCCGCGAACCTCCCGATCGCGAACCCCGCGGTCGCTGGCGGCCTCGGCCTCGCCGCCGCCGCTGCCCTCGGAGCGGTCGTGCTCGTGCGCCGCAAGCGCGCCACCGCGTAGAACAGAACGAACACTCACGGTGCTGGGGTCCGACAACAGTCGGACCCCAGCACCGCTGTTTCACGCCAAGCTGAAATCGGACGCGGCAGCAAGGCGCCAACTCATCATCTGATATACGTGCTACTGGTAGGCTGAGTGCGTGCCGATTCCTCAAGCTGCGAAGCATAGTGTCCGGCCGGCCCTCGCGGACGTCGTGATGCGTCAACTGCGGCAGGTCATCGAAGACGGGCAACTTGAGCCCGGAGAAGCAATCGATGAGCAGGCCATTGAGGCCTGGACGGGCGCATCAAGGACTCCGGTGCGCGAAGCGATCGACCGCCTCGCAGCGATCGGGCTGCTCGACGTACAGCCGCAGCGCACCACCCGCGTCAGCGTTGACGACCGGGAACGTGTCCGGGCAACCCTCCGAACCCTCGACGCGTTTCTCCCCGCTTGTGTGTCGTTGGTGCTGCCTGTTCTGTCCCAGCCAGAGCGGACGAGACTTGCGAGCTTGCTCATACCCAACGGCAGGGCACTGTTCGTCGCAGATGGGATGCTCGCCGAGCTCGTCAGACTGGTTGGGAACGACCGCGTCACTCGGACGTGGGACGATCTCGCTCCATTCGTGCGGCGGCACTGGAACCTCGTGCCAGACGATGCGCCGGCCTTCGAGCAGGAGGACATCGACGCGTTGCGGACGGCGATCGCAGATGCAGACGCAGACCGTGCCAGCGCGGTCCTGTCAGCATGGTTCCAACGCGTCGCCTCGAGAGAAGGGATCAGCTGATGCCGTTGCCTCCTCTCGGAAGCGGCGCCGACGCGCCCAGCAGGCCGCTGCTGAAGGACATCGCGTTCGAGCGTCTCTACGCAGCAATCCAGGACGGCACACTCGAACCAGGTGAGGTCCTTGCCGATGAGGCACTGCTCGCCTGGCTGGGGATGTCGAAGAACCCGGTGCGGCACGCGTTGCTGCGTCTCCGAGACGCTGGACTCGTCGACATGGGAGTCGGGCGACCCACGCGGGTGAGCGCCCTCGACCCGGATCGCACCAATCGTTCGCTGCTGCTGTCCGGCATGATCAACGAGTGGGCGGTGCGTGCTACGACCGCAACTCTTACCGATGCGCAGCGACTTGCCGCGGCCGAAGCGATCGGATCTCTCCGCGACCACATCGCGGCCGAGGACTGGTTCGCCATCGAGCGGGCGGTGGCTGATTTCTTCCGCGTCTTCACCGACGCGACCGGGAACGAGGTCCTTCGTTGGCAGGTCGATCGGCTCTCTCAGCAGCTGGCACGGTTTATGCGGCCAGGAGCGTCACGTGTGGACCCAGCGGTTATGCACGCTGGCATCGACGCCGTGAACGTTGCCGTGCAGCAGCGCGATGCGGCCGCGGCAGGTGCTGCGGTTGCAGCGTTGTATGAACCGACCAGGTCAGTGTTCTTGGAGCGCGGCCGGGTCGTCCTCCCGGCCGACTGACGACGATGGGCGCCCGGTCGTGTCGACCGGGCGCCCATCGGGGTTCAGCTCAAGCGGCGCGGACCGCGGGCATCGGTGTCGCGGTACCGAGCTCGAGCGCGATCTGTGCGATCCGCCAGCTGGCGCTCCCGTCGCCGTACGGGGACGGGGTTCCATCGAGCGACGTGTTGTCGGACTCGTCGAGAAACGCCCGTGCTGCCGCGGCGATGTCTTGCTCGGGTGTGACGAGACGGGCGAAGCCGGAGTCGACCGCTTCGGGGCGCTCGGTCGATCGGCGGATGACTAGGAGTGGCTTCTTCAGGACCGTGCACTCCTCCTGCACTCCGCCGGAGTCGGCGACGATCAGTCGGCAGCGGGACGCTAGCCACAAGAACGATGCGTGACCGACCGGCGCGGTGACGGTCATGCCCTCCAGCAGGTCCGACAGGCCGAAGCGGGTGATTGCGCTGCGGGTGCGCGGGTGCAGGGGGAGTACCACCGGCAGCCCGGTGCCGCGCAGCCCCTCGAGCACCCGGCGGAGCGCAGGCTCCGAGTCGGTGTTCTCGGGGCGGTGGATGGTCGCGAGGACGAACGTGTCCGGCACGCCCGGTACCGCAGCGGTTGGATCTGACTCGGCGCGGGCGAGCGAGTCCAACGTCGCCTCGACGACCGTGTTCCCGGTGACGACGATGCGGGCGGGGTCGACGCCCTCTCCTTCGAGGTTCCGCCGGTTCACCTCGGTCGCAGCGCAGTGCACGTCGGCGAGGGCGCCGACCACGAGACGGTTCAGTTCTTCCGGCATCGCTCGGTCGTACGAACGAAGACCGGCCTCGACGTGCACGAGCGGGATCCCGAGGTAGCTGGCAGCCTGTGCACCCGCCGACACTGCGTTCGTGTCGCCCTGAACGATCACGGCGGCGGGGCGGTTCTGCTCGAACTCCGCGGTGAGCGCAGCGATCGCGGATGCGATCTGTGTCCCGCGTCCCTTCCCCCCGATCCCTGTGAGGACCACGTCGGGCGTCCCGATACCGAGCTGGTCGAGGAACTGGCCCGACATGGTCTCGTCGTAGTGCTGGCCCGTGTGGATGACCCGCGCGGCGTCGCCGAGTTCCCGCACGATCCCGGCGAGCTTGATGATCTCCGGCCGCGTCCCCATGACGACGGCGATCGACTTCGGCTGTGCCATCTGTGTTCCTCCTGTGCTGAGTCCGACCATCGGACGATCAAATATTAGATGCTCTTGTGTTCAGTTGCAAGATGTGTGAATATCTGACTACAGAAAATTTCAGATCCGCTCTGGCGGAGGTTGGAGATTGACATGCCGCGGTACGGCGCGCAACTGATGGATCGGCGACTCCTGTCCGACCAGGCCTACGACGTGCTCCTGCGCCGCGTGGTCCGCGGAGAGATGGCGCCCGGTGAGCGGATCAACGTCGATGCGATCGCGGAGGAGCTCCGCATCTCCCGCACGCCGGTGCGGGAGGCGGTCACCAAGCTCTCCTGGATGCGCTTCGCCTCCGTCGAGCGCAACGCACGCACGATGGTCGCCGAGTGGACGGCGGAGGACATGCGGCACCGGCTCATCGTCGTCGGCCGTCTCGCCGCACTGATGGCGGCGGATCCGGAGCTCCCGCTCGACGAGCTCGGGGCGGCCGTGGAGGGGGCCGAGGACGTCGATGCGTACCTCGGTGCCATCGAGTACCTGGTCGGCCGGGCGTCGAACCGTGTGGCTGCTCATGCGGTCGCTGACCACGTGGTGCCGCTGCGCATGTACTTCGACGTCCTCGAGTCCGCGCACGGGATCACCTGCCGGGCAAGCGCCGGCGAACGCGAAGAGGCGCTCCGCGCGATGCGGGCGGGATGTGCCAGCGGTGATCGACAGGCGGTCGGCATCGCGGTGAACGCCTACACGGAACTGCTCGCGGCTGCCCTCCGAGCGGCCGAAGCGCCCGTCTGACAGGCAGGGTTGCCCCTTCGCTTCAAGCATGCAACCATAGATCATAGAATATTTTAGATGGTTCGATGGTCGGACTGTCAGAAAGGAAGACATGTACGGAGGAGGCAACGGCCTCGGGCCCACCGCGGGTGGCCTCGGCGTGAGCGCACTGGCCTACACCGGGACTGGCTCGATGCTGCTCCCGCTGGTGGTCACCGGGCTGGCCCTGGCACTCGGGATCGCGCTCCTGGCGCGCAAGCGCTGGCTCAGCCGAGACGTTCCCGCCTGACGCACCACGGGCGCTGCCGCTGACCGCGGCGGCGCCCGACACCACCGTCACTCTCATCCCTGAAGTTCCGATCTCCCGAAGGATCCGTCTTGCTCCAGATCATGAACGCCTTCACCACGGTGATGGGTGTGATGTTCATCGCGTACATCTTCTTCATCCTCGTCCCGTTCCTGCGGTACCCGAAGGTGAACCCCGGGACCGCAGCCGACTTCGAGTACCACTTCTTCATCCCCTG
This sequence comes from Curtobacterium sp. 18060, assembly GCF_902706105.1. Classification (NCBI taxonomy): domain Bacteria; kingdom Bacillati; phylum Actinomycetota; class Actinomycetes; order Micrococcales; family Microbacteriaceae; genus Curtobacterium; species Curtobacterium sp. 18060. The sequence continues at coordinate 39,813 of NZ_CACSJV010000029.1, forward strand.
CCGCGACGAGGAAGTGGTCGTCGCGACCACGATCGAACGCGCCCGCGGCGACTTCCCCGGCGCCCACGTCTGGGTGATCGACGACGACAGCGAAGACCGAACGTCCGAGATCGCGAACTCCTACGCTGCCCGAGACGAGCACGTGCACGTCGTCCAGCGTCGCCGTCCCGACGCGCGAACCGGGAAGGGTGATGCGCTGAACGCCGCCTTCGCGCAGTTGAACGCGTGGTTGCCCGCCGATGTCGACCGGACCCGGGTCATCGTCACGGTCGTCGACGCCGACGGAGAGATGGCGCCGAACGCTCTGGACGTCTGCGCCGCCGACGACGTGTTCGGTGATCCCGAGGTGGGGGCAGCACAGATCGCGGTCTGGATGAAGAACCGGGACGACAAGAAACCGTTCCCCGAACGTGGCGTCCTCGCCAACCTCACCGCCCGCTGGATGCTCCGCATGCAGGACCTCGAGTTCCGGACCGTCATCGCCGGCATGCAGTCCCTCCGAGCCCGGACGGGAACGGTCGGTCTCGGCGGCAACGGCCAGTTCACGCGCCTGTCCACGCTGGACGCGATCGCGGCGCTCTACGGAGATCCGTGGCACGGCGCCCTCCTCGAGGACTACGAGCTGGGTGTGCACGTGCTGCTCGCTGGCTCCAAGATCAAGCACGTCTACGACACCCACGTGTCCCAAGAAGCCCTCCCGTCTGTTCGTCGCCTCCTCACCCAGCGCACCCGCTGGGCGCAGGGCAACATCCAGTGCGTCCGGTACATCCCTGAGATCGTCAAGTCGCGGCACTTCGACGCCGCCGGCGTGCTGGAGACCTGCTACTACCTGGTGCTGCCGTTCCTGCAGATGCTCGGCGCGATCTCCTTCCTGATCATCTCCGCGTTCCTCGGGTACCAGCTCGTCACCGACCCGGCATCTCGCGCCGCACAGCTGAACAACCTGCCCTGGCTGATCGCCCTCAACGTCGTCTTCGCGATCGGGCCGTTCGCCGTGTGGGGGCCCGTGTACAAGCGCCGCTGCGAACCCGGCACCAGCTGGGGCGCCGCGCTGCTCTACGGCCTCGGCATGTGGCTGTACGTCTACTACATGTACATCTGCATCGCGCGCGCCTTCTCCCGCATTGCACGCCGGCGAAACGGCTGGGCCAAAACGCGCCGCAATGGCGAAGCACACGTCGTCCTCAATGGCTCCGTCGCCGTCGAGAGCTGAACCGCATGAACACCCTCACCCGCATCATCGGCATCATCATCCTCGACACCTCAGCAGCCGTCGGGGGCGCCTGTGCCCTCTGGCACAGCGGCGGCACTACCGCGACCACCGGCTCCGTCATGATCCAATTCGTTCTGGCGCTCGCGCTGATCGCCGCGCTCACACTTCGCCATGTGCTTGTCGGGCGCACCACCGTCCTCGAACGCGATGTACGCGCCATCACGATTGAGCTCCCGGTGGCGATCGCGCACATCGTGCTCATCATCGGCGCAGCGATCTCGTGGGGTGTCTCCGGCCAGTACTACTGGGGGTGGCAGCTCACGTTCGCAGCAATCTTCCTCGTCGTGACAGTCGTCCTGCAACTCCTCGCAGACGTGACCACTGGACGTAACCGGTCGCCGGCGGATCGACCCGAGCAGCAGATCCTCGAGCGGTTTTTCACCCTCGAAACCTGGCGTCTGATTTCCCTGACAGCAGCCGTCGCCACTTTGGCCCTCGCACACTCCATCCACCGTTGGGACCCGGGCATGGTGAACTTCCTCATCCTGTTCGACGCCGCCGTCATCGGAGTCACCCTCGCACTGCGGCTCCTGCTCACCGCGCGGAAACAAACAGAGAACACATCCCGCAGCGCGCAAGATTCCACGCCATGAGGGCTGACAGACCAGCGATGCGGCCTGTCTAACCGGCGCCTGGCGCACTCGGCGCGGCCGCACTCGCGGCCGTGACAGCGGTCGGGACGGCGCGGTATCGCATCGTCCTGCTCATGTTGTTGATGCCGAAGTAGAACGGACCCCCTGACGCCGAACTGGGATGGACCCCCTGGTTGACGCTAGGAGGGTGATCACAGTGGACACGTGGGCAGAGATCCGTCGGCTGCATCGAGCGGACAAGGTG
>NZ_CACSJV010000030.1:0-41010 GCF_902706105.1 Curtobacterium sp. 18060
CGGCGGCGGGGTCGGCGGCGGCGCGCCCGCACCGTGCCGGCCTCGCCACCTGGTGCGAGGTTGACCGCTCCGTGCCCGCCTACAAGCTCGCACCAAGCGGGCAACGCACCCCCGACCGACGAAAGGCGCACGGTGCGAAGTCAGCCGGACCCACGGATGACCTCGCACCGAGCTGACTTCCTACCGCCGACCGCGCGACTTCGCACCGTGCGCCGCCTGCAGGGCCGGAACAGAGTCGCACGGTGCGCGGTCGAGCGGTCTCAGCGCGACATCCGCACGCCAGCCTGACGGAGCTTCGCCCGCAGGGTCCACTCGTTCCGCAGGTCGGACCAGGTCAGCCGGAGCACGATTCGGACCTCGGGGAACGCGCGGAGACGGTCCTCTCGGATCTTCTCGTCGAGTAGTGCTTCCTCAGGGGTACGCCCGCGCAGGTACTCACGGCGCTGGTACTTCACGGCACCGTCGAACTCCACCACCACCCCGGACTCCGGGAACCAGAAGTCCACGACGATGTCCGGCTCGCCCGCCGTCCGGAACCGGTGTTGGAGGACGGGGGTCGGCGTACCGAACTGGTCGAACCGGGCGCGTGCGTAGGACTCCCCGGGTGAGTCCGACGCGGCGTCGGCGAAGTCGACGGCCCGCAGTGCTCGCCGCCGGCCCTTCTGTCCCCGCCGCTCGACGGCCGACCGGACCAGGTCTCGCTCCACCGCACGGCGGAGGAGCGAGTCAAGGGCGACGATCGCATCGGTGAAGGGCAGCGTGAGCGCCAGATCCGTCGCCAGCCGCTCCAGCCCGCACAGCACCAGCCCATCCGGTGTCGTCACTGCTCGTCGGTTCCGCTCGGGGTCGAGGTCCGCGTGCACGATGAAGGTCGCGTTGGTGGTCCGCCGGTCGCCGCCGCTCGAGGTCACGTGGATCCGCGTCGGTGGCGGGGTCAGGAGCGGCACGCCGAAGACCACCGCCGCGGACACGTGGGACACCAGGTCTCCTGGCCGGATGCGGTCGGCGAACGAGCGCACGCGGACGTGGTGCTGCTCGGTGGTCCGGAGTGCTGCCCATCCAGCGGCCTCCGCGTACAGACCGCGTGCGACCCGGATGAGCTCTCCTGCCGCCGCCCGTCGTCTGATGACGTCGGACTCGTCAGGCCGCTGCGCTGATGTTCGGTAGGTGAGGACTTCGGGGACTGGTGCGAGCTTGAGGTTCATCGACATGCCCCGATGGTCGGGAACCCGGTGGGAGAACGCAGCGCCGGACACGAGCCCTGTGGACGGATCACCGCCCGCAGGCCGTGTGGAGGAATGAGTCCCACCACCGGAGGCTGCGAGACTGTCCGGGTGAACACACGCACCTGGGGTTGGCTCGCAGCCGTCATCGACGTCGTCCTCATCGTCGTCTTCGCGCTCATCGGCCGCTCCTCCCACGGCGAGGGCAACACCGCACTGGGGATCTGGACCACCGTCTACCCGTTCCTGGCGGGCTGGGCGATCGGGTACGTGACGAGCGGAGCCTGGGCCCGCCCGCTGCGCTTCTGGCCGACCGGCGTCGTCGTCTGGATCCTCACGGTGTTCGTCGGCATGGCGATCCGCGTCGCCACGGGTCAGGGCGACGTCGACGGCAACCCGCTGCCGATCTCCTTCGTCATCGTCGCCACGATCGTGCTCGGGGTGTTCCTGCTCGGTTGGCGCGCGATCGCCCGCGGGGTGCTGCGCTTCACCGCGTCGCGGTCCCGGCAGGACGCCGCCGCGACCGAGGCGTGAACGGCAGCCGCGTGAACGGCAGCCGCGGGTCCCAGCCGACCATCCTCGACGTCGCCGCACGAGCAGGCGTCTCGAAGTCGGCCGTGAGTCGGGTCCTCTCCGGCACCGGACGGTTCTCCGACGAGACTCGCGAGCGGGTCGAGCGCGCCGCAGCCGAGCTCGGGTACGTCGCCAACGCCATGGCACGCGGGCTCGTCAGCGGTCGGACGCACACCATCGGCATGCTCGTCCGCGATGCGTCGTCGATGGTCTACACCGCACTGCACGCCGTGATGGAGCGACGCGCGTCCGAGCTCGGCTACCGCGTCGTCACCACCACGGGTGTCGGCCGTGTCGAGGACGAGAAGTCCGCACTCGCCGCACTCGTGTCGATGCGGGTGGACGGCCTCGTGGTCTGCAGCGGCTTGATGCCGTCGGCCGACATCGCCGAGTTCGCCCCGCGGATCGCCACCGTGGTCGCCGGTCGGCCCGAACTCCACCCGGCACTGTCCAGCGTGTACTGCGACGAGGTGGACGGTGGCGCGACCATCGCCGACGCCGTCGCCGACGCCGGCCACAGCACGGTCGCCGTACTCACCGTCCCGCTCGACAACGCGATCACGCAGCACGCCCGCTCGACGGCGATGGTCGAACGGCTCCGCGCGCGTGGTGTCCGGGTCATCGACATCGACGCCAGCTTCGTGCGGCCGCCCGACGACCTCGCCGCTGATCTGGTCGACGCGATGCACGAGTCGGACGTGACCGCGGTGATGTGCCCGACGGACCGGCTCATGCTCGACGTGTGCGAGGCGCTCGCCCGCGGCGGTGTCCGGGTCCCGCACGATCTGTCGGTCACCGGGTTCGACGGCGTGTACCCCCTCGCGAGCGACTGGATCGGGTTCACGACGCTCGAGCAGCCGATCGAACGCATCGGCCGCGAGGCGATCGACCTCGTCATCGGCCGGATCGACGACCCGACGCGTGCTGTCGAGCACCGCTCGCTCCGGGGCACGGTCGTGCCCGGCCGCACCCTGCTCCCCCGCTGAGTGACGGACCACGCTCGGTGCGAGCTTCGCCGGCCCATGCGGGGTCAGCTAGTCAACCACGGTGCGCTCCGGGGTAGACGGTGCCAGCTTCGTGGGCACGTGCGAGGTTCCCGAGTGCTGCACGGTGCGAGCTTCGCCGGCCTGTGCAGCAGTGATGGCTCGGTGCGGCGCCACAAGGGCGCACGGAGCGGGCAACCTCGCACGGATCGCGGGACTCCGCACGGTGCGGGCTTCGCCGCCACCGCCACCGCGCCGCGCCGCGCGCGTCGCCGTCAGAACAGCCCGCTGCGCGGCCCCTCGTCCGGACCGTCGAACCCGCGGAACATGTCGGACACGAGTGCCTCGATCTGCGGTTCGACCAGGCGCTCGACCGCTTCGGCGATGCGGGGCCGGTGGTCGATGAGCGCCAGGCACACCGCCGTCCCGGTCGAGCGAGCGCACTCGTCGGACAGCTCGATCTCGTGCCGGAGCGCCGCCTTGGCCTCGTCGGACAGCGGCTCCCTCGGTGCCTGCTCACCCGCGCCCGTCCCCGCCAGCTCCCCGAGCGTGAAGAGGAACGGCGAACCCGGCGAAGGCTCCGGATCGACGTCGAGGCCCTGGAACTCGGGCGACAACCCCTCCGCCGGCTGGTACCCAGCGTGCCGCTTCCGCGCCGCGGCCCGCTCGAGCTCGCGCTGCAGCAGCGGCAGGTTCTTGGCGGTGTAATCGTCGACGGCGTCCTCGACGATGGTCGAGATCCGTCCGATGAGCGCGTGCTGGACGGCGTGCGGGACGTCCTGCCCGAAGCCGGCGGCACTCGCGATCGGGGATCCGGTGCACTTCCGGCAGATGCGGGTGCGCGGGCGGGCCGTCCCGATCTGCCAGCGCGGCAGCCAGCGCAGCCAGACGTCGACAGCGCTGCGCACGCGTCCGTCGATGCCGTCCATCCCTCAACAGTAGGCCGGGAGGCGCGGATCACCTCCGGATCCACGCGACTGTTGACGGATCGGCCGGGTTCTCAGGCCTTGGGTTCCGTCACGAAGTCGATGAGCTCCTCGACGCGGCCGAGCAGCTGCGGCTCGAGGTCGGCGAAGGTGCGCACCTGCCCGAGGATCCGCTGCCAGGCCCGGGCGATGTCGGCCTGCTCGGCGTTCGGCCACCCGAGCGCCTGGCAGATCCCCTTCTTCCACTCGATCGACCGCGGGATCGTCGGCCAGGACTGCAGTCCGACGCGGGCGGGCTTCACGGACTGCCAGACGTCGACGAACGGGTGCCCGACGACGAGCACGTGCGCGCCCCACTTGCCGCGCATCACGGCGTCGGCGAACCGGGACTCCTTCGACCCGGGCACCAGGTGGTCGACGAGCACGCCGACGCGACGGTCTCGCGAGGGCTGGAACTCATCGAGCACCGAAGCCAGGTTGTCGACGCCGGAGAGCTCCTCGACGACGACGCCCTCGACGCGCAGGTCGGTTCCCCAGACCTTCTCGACCAGTTCGGCGTCGTGCTTTCCCTCGACCATGATGCGCGAGGGCAGAGCCACCCGGGCACGCTGCGACTCCACCGCGAAGGATCCGGACGCGGTGCGGAGGCGACCACCGTCGGACGCCTGCCGCACGGCGGGCGCGGCCCCGGGCCTCCAGTCCGAGTGAACGGAACCCAGCGAACCCGGCGAGCCGGCAGCGGCTGCGGCAGACCGGCCGACCGGCGCCTGCGGGCGGCCCAGCGTGACGAGCTCGCCCTCGAGCAGGAACTGCCCGGTGAAGGGGAAGGAACGGGTGCGGCCCTTCCAGTCCTCGAGTGCGATGTTGCCCGCCTCGAGTCCGACGACGGCACCAGCCCACCCGGAGTCCGGGTCCTCGAGCACCATGTCGCGTTCGAGCGGCACCTGCCGCACCTTCTTCACTCCGCGGGAGCGCCAGTCTCCCGAGAGCACGTCCCCGCCGTACCGGTCGTCGTCCACCCGCACGAGGGTACTGTCGACGTCGGCCCGGACGACGTCGACCGCGCCGACACCCACCATCTCGACGGAAGGCCTCCCGTGCGCGCAGCGATCATCCACGCCCCCAACGACATCCGCGTCGAGGAGCGCGACCGCCCCTCGGTCCTCACCCCGAAGGACGTCGTCGTCAAGGTCGTCGCCGCGTGCGTGTGCGGCTCGGACCTGTGGCCGTACCGCGGCGTCACGAAGACGAAGGAGCCCCGGCCGATCGGGCACGAACTCGTCGGCGAGGTCGTCGCCGTCGGCGACGCGGTCACCGACCTGCACGAGGGCGACTTCGTGATCTCCCCCTTCACCATGAACGACGGCACCTGCCAGGCCTGCCGCCACGGGATGACCAGCGGCTGCGACCACCTGTCCGGATTCGGCGGGAAGGACGCGTACGGCGACCCGGTCGGCGGCGCGCAGGCCGAGTACGTCCGCATCCCGGATGCGTCCGCGACGCTGGTCGCGGTGCCCGGCCCCGTCGACCCGGCGCTCGTGCCGTCGCTGCAGACCCTGTCCGACGTGTTCTCCACCGGGCACCACGCCGCGGTGTCGGCGGCGGTCGGTCCGGGCAAGACGGTCGTGGTGGTCGGCGACGGTGCGGTCGGCCTGTCCGCCGTGCTCGCGTCGAAGCGACTCGGCGCCGAGCGCATCATCGCCATGAGCCGGCACGCCGATCGCCAGGCGCTGGCACGCGAGTTCGGCGCGACGGACATCGTGTCCGAGCGCGGCGAGGAGGGCGTCGCGGCGATCCGCGCGCTGCTCGGCGGCGACCTGGCCGACTGCGCGGTCGAGGCCGTCGGCACCGAGGAGAGCATGGACCAGGCGCTGCACTCGGTGCGTGCGGGCGGCAACCTCGGCTTCGTCGGGGTCCCGCACGGCGTGCCGACCATCGGCACGCGCTACCTCTTCGACACGAACATCGCCGTCGCGGGCGGGATGGCGCCGGCACGGAAGTACATCCCCGAGCTGCTGCCCGACGTGCTGTCCGGAGCGATCGACCCGGGGCGCGTGTTCGACCTCGAACTGCCGCTCGACGAGGCCGCCGAGGCGTACCGGGCGATGGACGAACGTCGGGCGATCAAGGTGCTGCTGCGGCCGTAGGCGCCGGTCGCTCGCGCGTGCCCGGCCGGCGTCCGGCGCACCTCCGTCGGGGCGGCACGTTTCGCGCAGCAGAACGCGTGTTTCGAATCGGTAAACAAACCTTTCAGTAAAGAAGGTTGTCCGTTACAGTCCTCGACATGACCACACGAGGACGCACCCCCGGCCAGCCCGGTCTGCTGCGCGTCCTGAACGACCGTGCGGCCCTCGAGCTGCTGCTCGACGACGGCCCGCTCACCCGCAACGAGATCGCGCAGCGCACCGGGCTCAGCAAGCCCACCGCCGCCGAGATCATCCGCCGGCTCGAATCGGCTGCGCTCATCCGCCAGGCCGGCACGGACACCCAGGCCGGGCGTCGCGGGCCGAGCGCCGTCGTGTACGAAGCGATCACCGACCGCGACCTCGGTGTCGCGGTGGACGTCCAGCTCGTCGACGTCCGGTCGACCGTGGTGGACGCCGCCGGTCGCACGTTCCCGGTCGCCACGCACCGGATGTCCGAGGCCGAGGTGCGCTCCCCCGGCGCCGACATCGTCGCCGCAGCGATCTCCCGCGCAGCCGCCGCGGCCGGTGTCGACCCCGAGCTCGTCACCGCCGTCGCGGTGGGTGTGCAGGCGAGTGTCGACCACGCCACCGACACCCTCATCTTCACCGACGGACTGCCCGGCTGGCCTCGTGAGCAGGTCAGCGCGACCCTCTCCGCCGAGCTCGGGGTCCACGTCGTCGTCGAGAACGACGCCAACCTCGCCGCCATCGCCGAACGCAACATGGGCGCCGGTCGGGCTCCCGGGTCGTTCGCGCTCTTCTGGATGGCCGAGGGCCTCGGCATGGCCCTCGACCTGCACGGTCACCTGCACACCGGCGCCTCCGGTGCCGCGGGGGAGATCGGCTACCTCAGCGTGCCCGCCGACGCACGCTCCATCGACCCGACGGCCACGATCGTCGCGGACCTCATCTCCGAGTCCGCGATCATCGCCCTGGCCGCCGAGCACGGGATCACGGCACCGGACGGCACCGCAGCCGACTGGCGCCAGGTGCTCCCGCAACTGCCCGGCCTGCCCGAGCAGCACCCCTTCACCGTCGCCCTCGGCGAGCGCGTCGGGCACAACGTGCTCCCCGCCCTCGCCGTGGCCGATCCCGAGACGGTCGTCCTGCACGGCCCGACCGGGATCGCCGGTGGCCCCGCCCTGGCCGCCGCCGTGACCGCCTGGCTCCGGACCCGCTCGCGCTGGTCCACCGCCGTGGTCGCGCCCGGCGTCCCCGACACCCCTGTCCTGCACGGTGCGCGGCACGTCCTCATCGACGTCGTCCGCACCGCGCTCGCGGACCGGCTCGAGCGCATCAGTGACGATGCCCCGACGCCGGACCCCGTCGAGCGCCCCTGAACGTTCCACCCGCACCACTCGAGGCACCATCACCCAGCCCTGTCACAGGGCTCTTCGTCGCGCCCGGAAACGGGCGGCGCCCGGAAACGGACGGCGACGGAGCGAGACCAGAGAGCGAGTACCGCCTTGTCCCTCCCCGAACCGAACGTCCCGCGCCGCCGGGTGTTCCGCCGCATCGCCACCGCCACGGCCGTCGCCGCGGCCGGCGCACTCGTCGTCGCCGGCTGCAGCTCCGGCAGCAGCGCCGACTCGATCGAGAAGAGCGCCCCGAAGGAACTCAAGGGCACCGTGTCCCTGTGGCACTTCTTCACCGGCCGTGAAGCCGGCGTCGTGAAGACCGCCGTCGAGGGCTTCGAGAAGGCCAACCCCGACGTCACCGTCGACATCCACGCCGGTCAGGACGACGAGAAGCTGCAGAAGGCGATCTCGTCCGGCCAGAACATCGACGTGGGTCTGTCGTACTCGACCGCGATCGTCGGCAGCTTCTGCTCCTCGGGTGCCTTCCGCGACCTGTCGCCGTACATCAAGCGCGACAAGGTCGACCTGTCCGACATCCCGAAGGCGGTGCAGTCGTACACGCAGTACAAGGGCACGCGCTGCACCCTGCCGGCCCTCGCCGACGTCAGCGCGCTCATGTACAACAAGCCGCTCCTCGAGAAGGCGGGCATCACGACTCCACCGAAGACGCTCGACGAGCTGAAGACCGACGCGCTGAAGCTGACGACGTACAACGCCGACGGCTCCATCAAGCAGCTCGGCTTCAACCCGCTCATCGACTTCTACGAGAACTCGCCCGAGCACTGGGCGCCGATGGTCGACGGCTCGTGGCTCGACAGGGACGGCAACAGCGTGATCGGTACGTCCGACGCGTGGAAGAAGCTCATCACCTGGCAGAAGGGCTTCGTCGACGAGATCGGCTACGACAAGCTCAAGGCCTTCACCTCCGGCCTCGGGCAGGAGTTCGCGGCCGACAACGCGTTCCAGACCGGTCAGGTCGCGATGCAGATCGACGGCGAGTACCGCACGGCGTTCCTCAAGGACCAGAAGCCGGACCTCGACTACGGCACGTCCCCGACCCCGGTGATGGACGGCCTCGGCAACTACGGCTCGACGTACATCGCGGGCAACGTCGCGGGCATCGCGAAGGGGTCCAAGAACCCCGAGCTGTCGTGGGCGCTCCTGAAGTACCTGTCCACCAACACCGACGCGCAGGTCACGATGGGCAACGGTCTGAAGAACATCCCGACGCTCACCTCGGCGCTGGAGTCCCCCGACCTCGAGGTCGACGAGAACTACAAGACCTTCGTTGACGTCGCGGGCAACAAGGACACGATGACCTCGCCGGGCACCGCGGACGGTGCCGCCTACATCGGCACCTTCACGAAGTTCTGGCAGGCCTACCAGCAGAACGGCGGCGACCTCGACGCGAAGCTGAAGAAGCTGGACTCCGACATCGACAACGCGAACCAGCTGGCTGGTCCGTGATGAGCCTCACCACCAAGACGACCGGCCGGGAGGCGCGGCTCGCCCGCGCCGCCCGGCCCACGGGCCCGACGGGGTCCGGTCCGGTGCCCCCGACGGCTCCGCGACGTCGGCCCCGCTCCGCAGAGTCCCGGCGCCGCCTCGTCGCCCTGACGATGCTCGCGCCGGCCCTGGCGGGCCTGGTGATCTTCTTCGCCTACCCGCTCGTCGCGTCGATCTTCTACTCGTTCACGCGCTACAACCAGCTGCAGGAGCCCGAGTTCGTCGGGCTGCTGAACTACAAGTTCCTGTTCACCCAGGACCCGCAGATCGGGCCCGCGGTCGTGAACACGCTGTGGTTCGTCGTCATCCTGGTACCGGTCCGGATCGTGTGCGGACTCCTGGTCGCCGGGCTGCTCAGCCGGGCCAAGACGGCCACCGGGTTCTGGCGGACGCTGTTCTACCTGCCCGCCCTCGTCCCGCCGGTCGCGAGCGTCGTGGCGTTCGTCTTCCTCTTCAACCCGGGCACCGGGCCGGTGAACCAGATCCTCCGGGTCTTCGGCATCGACGGCCCGCTGTGGTTCAACGACCCGGCGTGGTCGAAGCCGTCGCTCGTGATCCTGGGGGTCTGGGTGATGGGCGACATCATGATCATCTTCCTGGCGTCGCTGCTCGACGTGCCGCGCGACCTGTACGAGGCCGCGTCGCTCGACGGTGCGAACGGCGTCCAGCAGGTCCGGCACATCACCCTGCCGACGATCGCCCCGGTGATCGGGTTCGCCGCCGTGACGGGGGTGATCGCCGCGCTGCAGTACTTCACCGAGGCGGCCGTCGCCTCGGGCGTCGCGAGCGGCAAGGCGACGATCGGTGGCGGGACCGCCGCCCAGCTCGGCTACCCGGGCACCTCGCTGCTCACGTACACCGAGCTGCTCTACCAGCACGGGTTCGCGAACTTCCAGTTCGGCTACGCGTCCGCCATGGCCGTGGTCCTGTTCGTGATCACCGCCGTGGTGCTCGTCTTCACGATGCGTCGGATCAGTGTGTTCCGGCCGGAGGAGTCCTGATGACCGCTGTGTCCCAGTCCCCGCTCGCCCGGGCGCCCCGGGGTTCCGCTCCCCGCGCCGGCAGGCCGCGCGGTCGCACGCTCGTGTGGATCGCCGAGCACGCCGCCTTGGTGGCCCTCGGCGTCCTGACCATCGCCCCGATCGTGTTCGTGGTCCTGACCTCGCTGATGTCGAGCAACCAGGCCCTCACGGCGTCGATCGTGCCCCGGCCGTTCGACTTCTCGAACTACGCGCGGGTGTTCACCGAGCTGCCGCTCACGCAGTGGTTCGGCAACTCGTCGATGTACGCCGTCCTCGCCACCGCGTTCATGCTCATCAGCTCGGTGCCGGCGGCCTACGCGCTCGCCCAAATCAAGTTCAGGGGCGCGAACCTGATCTTCACGGTGATCATCGTCGCGATGCTCCTGCCGCCGCAGGTCACCGCGGTGCCGGTCTACGTGATGTGGTCGCACCTGCACCTGACCGGCACCCTGTGGCCGCTCATCCTGCCGAACCTGCTCGGCGACGCGTTCAGCATCTTCCTGCTCCGCCAGTTCTTCATGACCATCCCCAAGGAGTACGGCGACGCCGCCCGCATGGACGGCTGCAGCGAGTGGGGCGTGCTCTGGCGCGTGGTCGTCCCGATGGCCCGCCCGGGCATCGCGTCGGCGGCGATCTTCATGTTCTTCCACTCGTGGAACGACTACTACGGCCCGCTCCTGTACGCGTCCGAGAACCAGGCCGCCTGGCCGGTGGCGTACGGGCTCGCCACGTTCCGCGGGCAGCACGGCACCGACTGGTCGATGACGATGGCGATGACCGTCGTCGTCATGGTCCCCGTCGTCATCATCTTCTTCTTCGCACAGAAGGCATTCGTCGAGGGCATCGCGCTCACCGGCGTGAAGGGATAGCAGCTCCAGTGAAACTCACAGTCGTCGGTGGCGGATCCACCTACACCCCCGAACTCGTGGACGGCTTCGCCCGGCTCCGCGACCAGCTCCCCATCGACGAGCTCTGGCTCGTCGACCCCGACCCGGTGCGCCGCGAACTCGTCGGCGGTGTCGCCAAGCGGATGTTCGCGCACGCCGGCCACCCCGGCACGATCCACGTCACCGACGACGTCGTCGCCGGGGTCACCGACGCCGATGCCGTCATGTTCCAGCTCCGCATCGGCGGGCAGGCCGCACGCCAGCAGGACGAGACGTGGCCGCACGAAGCGTGCTGCATCGGCCAGGAGACCACCGGTCCGGGCGGGTTCGCGAAGGCGCTCCGCACCGTGCCCGTGGTCCTGGAGTACGCCGAACTCGTCCGGAAGCACGCTAAGCCGGACGCCTGGATCGTCGACTTCACCAACCCCGTCGGCATCGTCACCCGCGCCCTGCTCGAAGCCGGACACCGCGCCGTCGGCCTGTGCAACGTCGCGATCGGGTTCCAGCGACGCTTCGCGAAGGAGTTCGGCGTCGCCCCCGACCACGTCCGGCTCGACCACGTCGGCCTGAACCACCTGACGTGGGAGCGCGGCGTGCACGTCACGGGCGCGGACGGCGTCGAGCGCGACGTCATGGCGGACCTGCTCGCCGAGTCGGACGGTGCCCTCGGCCGGACGGCGGAGAGCGTGCACATGCACCCGGACCTCCTCCGCCTGCAGCACGCGATCCCCTCGTACTACCTGCGGTACTTCTACTCGCACGACACCGTGCTGCAGGAGCAGCTGCACGAGCCCACCCGTGCCGAGGCCGTCATGGAGACCGAGCGGGCCCTGCTCGCGAAGTACGCCGACGAGTCCGTCGTGACGAAGCCCGCCGAACTCGAGCAGCGCGGCGGCGCCTACTACTCCGAGGCGGCGATCGACGTGCTGTCCTCGATCCTCGGCGACCGCGGCGACGTGCAGGTCCTCAACGTGCGGAACGACGGCACGTTCCCGTTCCTGCCGGACGACCACGTCATCGAGGTGCCGTCGCGCGTCACCCGCCAGGCGATCACGCCGTTGCCGGTCTCCCCGCTCGACCAGGACATGGTCGGTCTCGTATCGCACGTCGCCGGGTACGAGCGGCTCGCGCTCGACGCCGCGGTGCACGGTGGCCGCGACCGGGTGCTCCGTGCGATGTGGGCGCACCCGCTCGTCGGGCAGGTGGACAAGGCGGAGCAGCTCACCGACCTGCTCCTGGCCGCGAACGCGGAACACATCCCGTGGGCGCGATCGGAGCAGGTGACGTGGGCGGGCTGAGCCGGACCGGCGCGGCGGGCCCGGCCCGAGCCTCCCGTCCGCCCGCGCCGGTCCCACCGGACGCGACCGACGTCGTGCTCGCGGTCGACGGCGGCGGGAGCAAGACCGACGTCGTCGCGATCGCACTCGACGGGACCATCGTCGGGCACGCGCGCGGTCCGGGGTCGAACCCGCAGACGCGGGGCTGGGACCTCGCCGGCCCGATCCTCGACGACGTCCGCGCGCGCGTCGTCAGCGAGCTGGGCGACCGGCGCATCCGGACGACGCACGTGTACCTGGCCGGGCTCGACCTGCACGACGAGCTCGTCGCGGCGACCGCGGCCCTCGCGCACTGGGCCGAGGACGGCGGCGAACCGCACGTCCTGGACAACGACCTGTTCGCGCTGCTGCGGGCCGGCACCCTGTCCTCCGACGCCGCGGCCGTGGTGTGCGGCACCGGGATCAACGCCCTCGCGGTGCGGGCCGACGGCACGACCGCACGGTTCCCGGCCATCGGGGACGTCTCCGGCGACTGGGGTGGCGGCGCGTGGCTCGGCAACCGGGCGCTCTGGCACGCGGCGCGGGCCGACGACGGTCGCGGCCCGGCGACGGCGTTGGTCGACGCGGTGCCGGCGGCGGTGGGCCTGCGCAGCGTCCGCGAGGTCACCGAGGCCATCCACTTCGGCCGCTTGGACCAGCGGGTGTTCAACCGGCTCTGCCCGGTGCTGTTCGAGGTCGCCGGAGCAGGAGACGCCGTCGCGACGAGCGTCGTCGAACGGCAGGCCGAGGAGATCGTCCTGCTCGCCGCGGTCGCACTCGAGCGCTTGGGCCTCGGTGGTTCGGCGGCCGAGCCGGTGCCCGTCGTGCTCGGCGGCGGGGTGCTCGCTGCTCGGCACCCGTTGCTCGTCGACGGTGTCGTCGACGGGCTCGCTGCCCGGGTCCCCGGAGCGGTGCCGACCTGGGTGACCGATCCCCCGGTGCTCGGCGCGGGGCTGGCGGCGCTGGAGTCGGTCGGTGCCGACGACGCGGCGCTCGAACGGTACCGCGAGGCCGTGCGCTCCCGTGCCTTCGCGAGCACGACCGCGCTGATCCGCTGACGCGCGCGCGGGCGCGCGGGCGCGCGGGTCCGGCGGCGGCCCCGCGCGCCTACGCCCGCGCCAGCATCCCGAGCGTGTCGACCACGCGGTTCGAGAAGCCCCACTCGTTGTCGTACCAGGCGACGACCTTCACGTGCCGGCCCTCGTCGACGCGGGTGAGCAGCGAGTCGAAGATGCTCGACTCCGGCCGCCCGGTGATGTCCGTCGACACGAGCGGGTCCGCCGTGAACGCCAGGACCCCGGCGAGCGGTCCGGCAGCCGCGGCGCGGTAGGCCTCGTTCACCTCGTCCACGGTCACGTCTCGCGAGACGACGGTGTTCAGCTCGACGATCGACCCGACGGGCACCGGCACGCGGATGGCGTCACCGGACAGCTTGCCCTCCAGGCGGGGCAGCACCAGCCCGATGGCCTTGGCCGCTCCGGTCGTCGTCGGCACGATGTTCACGCCGGCTGCGCGGGCCCGACGCAGGTCGCGGTGCGGCCCGTCCTGCAGGTTCTGCTCCTGCGTGTACGCGTGCACGGTGGTCATGAACCCGTGCTCGATGCCCGCCAGGTCGTCCAGCACCGATGCCAGGGGTGCGAGCGCGTTGGTCGTGCACGACGCGTTCGAGATCACCGTGTGCACGGCCGGGTCGAACGTGTCCGAGTTCACGCCGTACGCGATGGTGGCGTCCGCTCCGGTGGCCGGCGCACTGATCAGGACCCGTCTGGCGCCGGCGGACAGGTGGCCGGCTGCCGCGTCGCGTGCGGTGAAGCGTCCGGTGGACTCGAGGACGACCTCGACGCCGAGTTCGGCCCAGGGGAGGTCCGCCGGCGAGGTCGATGCGAGCACGCGGACGCGGCGGCCGTCGATGACGAGCGTGTCGCCGTCGACCTCGACGGTGCCGTCGAACGGCCCGAGGGCGGAGTCGTAGCGGAACAGGTGCGCGAGCGTGTCGGGGGCGGTCAGGTCGTTCACGGCGACGACCTCGAGGTCGTCACCGCCCCGTGCGAGCAGGGCGCGGAGCGTGTTGCGGCCGATGCGGCCGAAGCCGTTGATGGCGATGCGGGTCATGTGGAGTTCCTTTCGTTCCGTGGTCCATGCTCACGGGCCGGGAGGCACGGCTCCAGTGGCAGGGAAGCCAGTGTCCGAAAGGATGTCGCCACCACCGCCGCGACAGCGCGGTCAGTCTTGGAACGTCCGTCGGTACTCGGTGGGCGAGGTCCCGAGGATCCGCCGGAAGTGCGTCCGCAGGTTCGCGTCGGAGCCGAGGCCCGCTCGCTCGGCCACCTGGTCGACGCCGAGGTCCGACTGCTCCAGGAGCTCCCGCGCGAGGTCGACGCGCGCCCGCAGCACCCACTGCATCGGCGTGTACCCGGTGTCCTCCACGAACCGGCGTGAGAACGTCCGGGTCGACACCGTGGCGTTCCGCGCGAGCGCTTCGAGCGTGAGCGGCTCGGCGAGGTGCCGGAGCGCCCACTCCCGGGTGTCGGCGAACACGTCGCCGAGCGGTTCGGGAACGCTCCGCGGCACGTACTGCGCCTGGCCGCCGCTGCGGTACGGGGCGCTGACGAGCCGTCGGGCGACGTGGTTCGACAGCGCCACACCGTGGTCCTGTCGGACGATGTGCAGGCACAGGTCGATCCCGCTCGCGGCGCCGGCACTCGTCAGCACCGAGCCCGCGTCGACGAACAGCACGTCCTCGTCGACGTCCACCTCGGGGTACCGCTCACGGAGCACCCGCGTGTAGTGCCAGTGCGTCGTCGCCCGGCGGCCGTCGAGCAGCCCGGCTGCCGCGAGCGCGAACGCCCCCGTGGAGATCGCCGCGATGCGGACGCCGCGCTCGTGGGCCCTCGCGAGTGCCCCGACGACGTCGGTCGGCGGCGCCGAGTCCGACGGGCGGCGGTAGCCGGGCACGAAGACGGTCTCGGCCCAGTCCAGTGCCTCCAGCCCGTGGTCGACCGCGTAGGCCAACCCGTCGCCGCCGGTGATCCGACCGACCCGGGGGCCGCACACCCGCACCTCGTAGGGCATGCTCGGCCGGTTCGAGAACACCTGCGCGGGGATCCCGACGTCGAGCGGTTTCGCGCCGTCGAGCACCAGGACCGCGACGCGGTGCAGTGGGAACGCAACCATGCCGGCGACGCTAGCGGACGCGACCGCCCGGCTCGCGGAGTGCCCTGACCGTCAGGCGTCGCGGACGGCCAGCACCCGGTGCGGCGATGACCGTTCCGCTCGCCACCCGGTCGGCAGTGTGTCCCGCAGCTCCGCCAGGGTGAAGGACCGGCGGATCGACCGCAGGCCGTCGACCCGCACGAAGGTCCCCGCGGACACCAGCGGCGACGCCAGCGCGTACGCGCGGTAGGCCTCGCGTGACCGTCGGATGTCCGAGTGCACGCTGCGACCCGACGCGAGCGCCTCCGAGTCCGCCAGGAACCCGTTCCGCTCGTCGTCGCCCAGGTGGTGCAGGACGTGGTTCGACACCACGACGTCGAACCGCTCGCCCGCCGCCACCAGGTCGCCGCTCGACTGCTGCCGGAAGGTGACACCCCGCGGTGCCCGTCGGTTCGCCGCGTCGATCGCCCGCGGGTCCGGGTCGACCCCGACGACCTCGACGTCGAACCCGTCGCTTGCCGCCCACCGCACGACGGCCCGGGCCAGGTCGCCGCCGCCGCACCCGAGGTCGAGGACCCGGGCGCGGCCGTTCACCGGCAGGGCCGGTACGACGTGGGTCCGCCACGCCGAACGCCAGCCGCTCACCAGGGCGTTGACGAGGGCGAAGCGCCGGAAGGTCCGCGCGAGCGCGCGCGGGTCGCAGTCCGGGTCGTCCATGAGTTCGGTCAGGTCGACCGCGCGCGTGCGCAGGTCGAGGACCGGGAGGCCCGTGGAGCCGCCGTCAGGACGGCTCACGTGCGCACCATGGTCAGTCGCGCACTCTCGACCGTGAGGCCGGGGCCGAAGGCGAGCGCCACGACGGCAGCACCGTCCGGGATCCCGGCGTCGAGGGCCTCGCGGAGCACGAACAGCACGGTCGCGCTCGACATGTTGCCGTGGTCGCGCAGCACCGTCCGGCTCGCCGCGATCGCCGTGTCCGGCAGGTCGAGCGCCTGCTGCGTGCGGTCGAGGATCGCACGCCCACCGGGGTGCACGGCCCACACCGGCACGTCGACGGCCGGTCCGTCGAGCAGCGACGCGACGGCCTCGGCGACGCTGCTGCCGACGAGCTTGGGGACCGCGGTGCTCAGGACCATCTCGAAGCCCTCGTCGCCGATGTTCCAGGCCATCTCGCCGGCGCTCTCGGGCACGACGGCGGTGGCGAACGCGTCGAGGCGCAGGCCGGGGCCGTCGGCGGTGACCACGACGGCGGCGGCACCGTCCCCGAAGACGCTGTTCGCGACGATCTGGTCGGGGTCGTCGCTCGCGCGGACGTGCAGGGTGCAGAGCTCGGCGCAGGCGACCAACACGACGGCGTCCGGGTCGGCCTCGGCGAACGCGGCCGCGATCCGGAGCGCCGGGAACGCCGCGCAGCACCCCATGAACCCGATGTGGTGGCGGAAGACGTCACGGCGCAGGCGGAGCTCGGTCACGATGTCCAGGTCCGGGCCGGGCTGCGTGAAGCCGGTGCACGACACGGTGACGACGTGGGTGACGGACGCCGCGTCGACGTCTGCGCGGTCGAGCGCGTCACGAGCAGCCTCGACGAAGAGCGTCGGTGCGAGCTCGCGGTAGCGGTCGTTGCGGGTGCCCGTCGAGGGCGAGTGCAGCGCGCCGTCCGCGTCGCGGAACGCGCCCGCTGGACGGCTCCGGTCGAGTTCGGCCAGCACGGTGTGCCGGTGCTCGACCGCCGAGGCGTCGAAGGCTGCGGGGACGAGCCGCCGGCCGAGACGACCGAGCTCGGGCTGTGCAGCGAAGAGGTCTCGCACGGCAGCCTGCTCGAGCGTCGTCTCCGGGACGGCGGTTCCGATGGCGCGGATCGTTGCGGACACGGTTCATCCTGTCACCGGGTCGCTGACGCGTCCCCAGATTCGACGATCTCGAACGCGACCACGGACGGACGGGAGGCGCGGTGCCAGCTGGCACCGCGCCTCCCGTCCGTCGGAACTCGTCTACGCCTGCTGCGCGCGCTCCAGCACCAGCTCGCGGACGCGGGCGGCGTCCGCCTGGCCCTTCATGGCCTTCATGACGGCACCGATGATGGCGCCGGCGGCCTGGACCTTGCCGTCCTTGATCTTCGCGAGCACGTCCGGCTGGCCGGCGAGTGCCTCGTCGACCGCGGCGGTCAGCGCCGAGTCGTCGGAGACGACCTTGAGCCCACGGGCCTCGACGACCTGGGCCGGCGAGCCCTCGCCGGCGATGACGCCCTCGAGCACCTGTCGGGCCAGGCGGTCGGTCAGGTCGCCGGACTCGACGAGGGCGATGACCTCGGCGACGTGCTGCGGCGACACGAGGTCGCCGGGCTCGGCGTCCTGCGCGTTCGCGACCCGGCTGATCTCGCCGGTCCACCACTTGCGGGCGGCCTGCGGCGCGGCTCCGGCGGCGACGGTGCCCTCGACCTGGTCGAGCAGCCCACCGTTCACGACGTCCTGGAACTCCAGGTCGGCGAAGCCCCAGTCACCCTTGAGGCGACGGCGGCGAGCCACCGGGGCCTCGGGCAGGGACGCACGGAGCTCCTCGACGACCGCGGGGTCGGGCACGACCGGCAGCAGGTCGGGCTCGGGGAAGTAGCGGTAGTCGTCGGCGTCCGACTTCGGACGGCCGGCCGAGGTGCGGCCGGTGTCCTCGTGCCAGTGACGGGTCTCCTGCGTGATCGATCCGCCGTCGGCCAGGATCGCGGCCTGGCGCTGGATCTCGTAGCGGATCGCACGCTCGACGGCACGGAACGAGTTGACGTTCTTCGTCTCGGTACGGGTGCCGAGCTTCTCCTGGCCGCGGGGGCGCAGCGAGATGTTGGCGTCGCAGCGCAGGTTGCCGCGCTCCATGCGGGCCTCGGAGACACCGAGTGCGCGCACGAGGTCGCGGATGACCTGCACGTACGCGGCACCGAGCTCGGGGGCACGGTGCTCGGCACCGAAGATCGGCTTCGTGACGATCTCGACGAGCGGCACACCGGCGCGGTTGTAGTCGACGAGCGAGTACTCGGCACCCTGGATGCGGCCGGTGGCACCACCGACGTGCGTCAGCTTGCCGGCGTCCTCTTCCATGTGGGCGCGCTCGATCGGGACGTTGAAGATCGTGCCGTCGGCCAGTTCGACCTCGACCTCGCCCTCGAACGCGATGGGCTCGTCGAACTGCGAGACCTGGTAGTTCTTGGGGTTGTCCGGGTAGAAGTAGTTCTTCCGGGCGAACCGCGACGACTCGGCGATCGAGCAGCCGAGCGCGAGCCCGAGCTGGATCGAGTACCGGACGGCCTGCGCGTTGACGACGGGCAGCGACCCGGGCAGCCCGAGGTCGACCGGCGTCACGTTCGTGTTCGGCTCGCCACCGAAGAAGTTCGGCGCGTCCGAGAACATCTTGGTCTTCGTCGCGAGTTCGACGTGCACCTCGAAGCCGAGCACCGGCTCGTAGCGCTCCAGTGCCTCGTCGAAGTCCATGAGCGCGTCCTTCTGCGCCATCAGATCACACCTTCCTGCGCAGCCGACTGCTGACTCTGGTCGAGGTCCGGGATCCGGTCGATGAGCGGGGCTCCCCACTGCTGTTCGAGCAGACGCTCGAGCGCCGCACCGTAGCGGTACAGGCGGGCGTCCTCGCGCTGCGGGGCCATCAGCTGGACGCCGACGGGCAGGCCGTCCTCGGGTGCGAGGCCGTTCGGGATGCTCATGCCGGGCACGCCCGCCAGGTTCGCCGGGATCGTGGTGAGGTCGTTGAGGTACATCGCGAGCGGGTCGTCGATGCGCTCACCGATCGGGAACGCGGTCGTCGGGGCCGACGGGCTGATGAGCAGGTCGACCTGGTCGAACGCGGCCTGGAAGTCGCGCTGCACGAGCGTGCGGACCTTCTGCGCCGAGCCGTAGTAGGCGTCGTAGTACCCGGCGCTCAGGGCGTAGGTGCCGAGGATGATGCGACGCTTCACCTCGGGACCGAACCCGGCTTCGCGCGTGGCGGCCATGACGTCCTCGACCGTCGCACCGTTCTCCGGCGTGACGCGCAGGCCGAAGCGCACCGAGTCGAACTTCGCCAGGTTCGACGAGGCCTCGGCCGGCAGGATCAGGTAGTAGGCGCTGATCGCGTAGGCGAAGGACGGGGCGTCGATCTCGACGACGACCGCACCGGCCGACTCGAGCAGCGCGACGGTCTCCTGGAAGCGCTGCGTGACGCCGGCCTGGAAGCCGTCGCCCCCGGCGAGCTCCTTCACCACGCCGACGCGCAGGCCGCGCAGCGTGTCCGCCTGCAGTCCTTCGCGGGCGGCGGCGGCCATCGAGGGCCAGGCGTCGGGGATCGAGGTGGAGTCGCGCGGGTCGTGCCCGCCGATGACGTCGTGCAGGAGCGCGGCGTCGAGGACGGTGCGGGCGACCGGGCCGATCTGGTCGAGGCTGGACGCCAGGGCGATCGCGCCGTAGCGGCTGACCCCGCCGTAGGTCGGCTTCACACCGACGGTGCCGGTGACGGCGCCGGGCTGGCGGATCGAGCCACCGGTGTCGGAGCCGAGGGCGATGGGTGCCTCGTGCGCGGCGACGGCAGCGGCCGAGCCACCGCCGGACCCGCCGGGGATGCGGTCGAGGTCCCACGGGTTGTGGGTCGGTCCGTACGCCGAGAACTCGGTGGTCGAGCCCATCGCGAACTCGTCCATGTTGGTCTTGCCGAGCGGCACGAGGCCGGCGGCGCGGAGCTTCGCGACCGGGGTGGCGTCGTACGGCGGCATCCACCCTTCGAGGATCTTCGAGCCCGAGGTGGTCGGCATGTCCTGCGTGCACAGGACGTCCTTGATCGCGATCGGGACACCGGCGAGGGGCCCGAGGTCGTCGCCGGCCGAGCGACGCGAGTCGATCGACTTCGCGACGGCGATGGCGTTCTGGTTGACGTGCAGGAAGGCGTGCACGTCGCCGTCGACGGCCGCGATGCGGTCGAGGTGGGCCTGCGTGGCCTCGACGCTCGAGACGTCGCGCGCCACGAGGGCGTCGGCGAGCGCCGCGGCGCTCATCCGCGTGATGTCGGTCACTGTTCTTCTCCCAGGATGGCGGTCACTCGGAACCGTTCGCCGTCGGAGTCCGGCGCTCCGGAGAGCGCCTGCTCCTGCGTCAGCGTCTGGCCGACGACGTCGGGTCGGGTGACGTTGCCGAGCGGCACGGGGTGGCTCGTCAGCGGGACGTCGTCGGTCGCGACCTCGGCGACCTTGGCGACGCTCTCGACGATGTGCGACAGCTCCCCGGTCAGCTTCTCGATCTCGTCGGGCGTGAGTGCGATACGTGCGAGGTTCGCCAGGTGCGCGACCTGCTCGCTCGTGATGTCAGGCATGGTGCTCCGTCGATCGGTTCGTGGACGTCCGACAGTCTATTGGCTGCGGTCGATCACGCAGGCGCGGCTGTGGACGGCTGCCTGGAGGCCCGTCACCGGTCCGCCGGACCGGTGACGGGCCTCCAGGCGGCGTGGACCCGAGCCGTCACTTCCCGTTCTGGTCGCCCGCTGCCGGAGCTGCCGTGGCGGCGGGTGCCGCCGGTTCCGCCGGAGCAGCCGGTGCAGCGGGTGCAGCGGTCTGCGTCGGCGTGGTCGGCGTCGACTGGTCGGCCTGCGACGCGCCGGATCCCGACGACGCCGAGGACTGCGACTGCGACGACTGCGACGGGTGGCTCGCCTGCCCGATCATCGCCTGGCTCGGCGTGGGCAGGGCGTCCCCGCCGACCGTCTGGTCCAGGTACGCCATCATCGACTTCCCGACCCCGAACTTCGCGCTGTACCCGGTGGTGCCCTGCAGGAACGGCCAGTTCGCCAGGCTCACGCTCCCCTGCACGTTCCCGATCCAGGTGGCGTTCGTGTACTTCGTCGACGACGCGACGAGCCAGTTCTGCACGTCGCCGTCGGTGGTGCCGGTTTTCGCGAACTTCGGCACGCTGTCGCCGGGGTTCGCACTGGCGGCGGTGCCGGAGCCGGACAGCACGCCCTGCAGCGCGTAGTCGACGGTGCCGGCGACGTCCGCCGAGACCCCCTGCGTGCAGGACGACGGCGTCGGGGTGATCTTCGTGCCGTCCGACTCGGTGACCGAGTCGATCGCGGTCGGCGTGCAGACGACGCCGCCGTTCGCGAAGCCCGCGTACGCTTCGGCCAGGTCGATCGGCGACAGCTCGTTGACGCCGAGGATCGACGAGGGTGTCTGCCCGAGGGCACCGCCGTCGGCGCGGTGGATCCCCATCGACTGCGCGAGCTGCGCGATCTTGCAGAGGTCGAGCTGCTTGCCCATCGCGCCGAAGGCGGTGTTGATCGACTCGACGGTGGCGGCCTGCACGGTCATCGACGCCGGCACGGACTCGGCGTTCGCGACCGGCCACGTCCCGCCGCTGACGTTCTGGCAGGAGTTCGTGAACTCCGAGTTCTGGAACGTGTGCTCGGTGGTCGACACCGACTCGGACAGGGTGTGGCCGGTCGCGAGCCACTCGGCCAGGGTGAACACCTTGTAGGTGGAGCCGGTCTGGAACCCGCCGGAGTTGCCGTAGCCGGAGTCCGCGCTGTAGTCCACCGCGGTCGACCCCGCTGCGGCGTTGTCGCCCTGCGTGTACGACGTGTTCTGCACCATCGACATGATGCGTCCGGTGCCGGGCTCGACGGTGACGTTGGAGCCGCCGACGTCGACGCCCGCCATCGTGGCGGGCACGTAGGTCGACAGTGCGGTCTGCGCCTGGCCCTGCAGGTCGAGGTCGAGCGAGGTGTGGATCTGCAGGCCCTTGGTGTCGAGCGTCGCGATGCGCGCCGCGGCGGTCTTGCCGAACGCCGGGTCCTGCAGCACCTGGTCGCGGACGTAGTCGCAGAAGTAGCCGGCGTCGTAGTTCGTCGCCGCGGTCGAGCAGCCGTTCGCGGTCTCGGTGATCTTCGGCGTGACCGGGGTCGCGATGGCCTTCGTCATCTCGGCCTTCGTGATCGACCCGTGCGCCTGCATGCGGCGGAGCACGTAGTCGCGTCGCTCCTTGGTGAGCGCGTAGCCGTTCGCCTGCCCGTTCGCCTTGTCACCGGGCACGTCGATGCGCAGGTTCGAGGGGTTGTTGAGGATCGCCACGAGCGTGGCCGACTGCACCAGCGACAGGTCCTTCGCGTGCACGCCGAAGTAGTACTCGGCACCGGCCTCGGCGCCGTACACCCGACCGCCGAGCCCGACGATGTTCAGGTACCCGGTCAGGATGTCGTCCTTCGAGTACTTCTTGTTCACCGCGATCGCGTACCGCATCTCCTGCAGCTTCCGCTGCGGGGTGACGCCGGCTGCGTCCTCGTAGCAGGCCTCCACCTTCTTCGCCGTGGCGGCCTGGTTCTTGCCGGTGAGTTCCTCGCACTGCTGCACGAGGACGTTCTTGACGTACTGCTGCGTGATGCTCGATCCGCCCTGGACGTCGCCGCCGACGACGGTCGCGGCGACTCCGCGCAGCGTGCCGAGGACGTCGATGCCGCCCTCGTCGTAGTAGCGGGGGTCCTCGGTGTCGATGGCGGCCTGCTTGAGCGTGTCCGCCATCTGGTCGGCCGTGACGTTCGTCCGGTTCTCGGCGTAGAACGACGCGATCTTGACCTGCTTGCCGCCCTTCGTCGCGTACACCGACGACACCTGCTGCGGCGTCTGCACGTCGAGGTAGCTCGGGAGGTCCTCGAAGAACGCGACCGCACCCGAGGTGCCCTCACCCGCGACGGCGACCGCGGGCGTCACCGCGACGGCGACGAGCATGCCGGCGAGCACGGACATCACCACGAACATCAGGAGAGCACCAGGCCATCGCACCACACGCATGCCCCGAACCGTAGGGAGGCGGGCTGTACTGGTTCTGCCGTGGGACCGACTGAGGCTGCGCCGTCGCTCAGGTTGCCGCACAGGCACCACCTGTCGCGGGTCGCGATCCGCGCGGGGTCGCGGATCCGGCCGGGAGGCCCGGTGCGGCCCCGGTACGTCGGCCGCCGGTCACGATCCGGTCACGCCCAGGGCCCCACCCCGTCAGTCGCGGGGCTGCAGGTCCTGCGGACGGACCAGGTACATGTCGACCGACGCACCGACGACGCCGTCGTCACCGGTGCTGCCGCGTCGGACCTGCTCGCGGACGAGGTCACCGCGGCCGATCCCGATCAGGGCGACGTCGTGCAGCGATGCGGTCCCCGGCTTGAGGTAGTCGTTGTGCCCGACCGGACGACGGAACAGGTCCCCGGCGGCCAGCGCGTCGGCACCGCCGGCCAGGTTCATCACGGTGGCGCCGAACGACGAACCACCCGGGTCCGTGCCGTAGTACCCGGACCCCGCGATCGGGTCGCTGTGCGCGACACCGACGAACACCTCGTCCGAGGCGACGTCCAGGTCCGCCGCCGACCGGACGTCACTGCCCGGTGACCCGAGCACGGTGAGGGTGTCGGCGCTCATCCGTCCGGAGGCGAGCGCCATGAGCGCCGTCGTCGACCCGTACGAGTGCGCCACGATGTTCAGCCGGGGCTGGTCGCCGTCGCGGATCTGCCGCAGGCCGTCGACGGTGCGCTCGAGTCGCTGCGCCCCGGAGTCGGCGAGGCTGAGCGACATGATGTTCGACAGGTCGGGCGTGCGGTAGCCCATCCACGCCACGACGGCGACGCCCGTCCCGTCGCCGGAGCCACCGGCGGCCAGCGGCGCGAGGGTCGCCTGTTCGCTCGCCAGGTCGTTGGCGGTGTTCGTGAAGTCGGCCATCTGCCCGGTCACGGTGAAGAACATCCCGGGGACGATGACGGTGACGTCCGCCGCGGTGTCGAGGTCTCCGATGCTGATCGCCGCTCGGCCCGCCGCCCGGGTGTCGAGCGTGATGAGGAACCGCTGCGGGTCACCGGGCTCGCGCCGCAACGAGTCCCGCACCTGTCCGAGCATCGCGGCGTGCGCGGCACCGGTGTCGGGGTCGGCGAGTCCGGTGGTCAGGGTCGACCGGTTCGCGCGGTCGCGGACGGCGTACGGCACGCCCTCGAGGTTGCCGATGATCGACGGCGCGTGGACCAGGAGCGTGCCCTGTTCGTCGGCGCCGAGTCCCGCCCACCACTGCGCGACGACGGCCGCCGCGGGCGGGTCGTCCTGCGCGGTCGCCACGACACGGCGGTCGTCGGCGGCACGGCGCAGGTCACCGGCGCCGAGGACCCCGAGGTCGTCGAGGAACGCCCGACCGTGCGCGTCGGCGACGGTGTCGACGTCGATCTGTCCCCCGGTCATGACCGGCTGGGGCACCGTGTGGCGCTCCGAGACGAGCGCGACCGTCACGGTGGCCGTGGCGGCATGGGTCGGAGGCGCGACGGGGGCCTCGATCACTCCGAGCGAGTGCATCGAGGCGGTGAGCAGAGCCGCGGCGATGAGCAGCAATCGGGTCTCCCCCTGGAAGGCCGTCCCGCCGTCTCCCTGCAGACGACGGGTGATGCTCCGTCGAGTGTAAGGAGAATGCCCGAGGATCGGTCATGCGCGATGCAACTTGTCCCCCGAACTGGGTGCGTCGCACGGCGCGCCGCAGTGTGCGGCCACATCGCGGTCGTGCTCGTCGCCCCGGCTCACCCCTCGGGCGCGGGGACCTCCGGCTCGGGGAGCGCGCTCGGCCCCTCGGTCACGAGCAGGTGGAACTGCTCGGCGTCGATGATCCGGAGCCCCAGCTGCTCGGCCTTCGTGAGCTTCGACCCGGCCCCGGGACCCGCGGCCACGAAGTCGGTCTTCTTGCTGACGCTCGACGCCGCCTTGCCGCCGGCGGTGATGATCGCCTCGAGCGCGCCCTCTCGCGTGTACCCCTCGAGGGACCCGGTCGCCACGACCGTGACGCCGCTCAGGACACCGCCCTCGATCGCCGCACCCCCGGGGCCGGGGTGGTCCGGCGTGGTGAACTGCACGCCCGCCGTCGTCCAGCGGTCGATGATGTCGCGGTGCCAGTCGACCTCGAACCACGCGAGCAGGGCGTCGGCGATGATCCCGCCGACCCCGTCGACCGCCGCGAGTTCCTCGCGCGAGGCGCTGCGGATCCGGTCGAGCGACCCGAAGTGGTTCGCGAGCGCCCGCGCCGCGACCGGTCCGACGTGGCGGATGCTCAGCCCCACCATGATGCGCCAGAGCGGTTTCGTCTTCGCTGCGTCGATGTTCGCGAGCATCTCGAACGCGTTCTTCGACGGGAAGCGGCTCGGCTCGCCGGTGTAGTCGGCCCCG
Organism: Curtobacterium sp. 18060; assembly: GCF_902706105.1. Lineage (NCBI taxonomy): Bacteria > Bacillati > Actinomycetota > Actinomycetes > Micrococcales > Microbacteriaceae > Curtobacterium > Curtobacterium sp. 18060. The sequence goes on from NZ_CACSJV010000030.1 coordinate 25,329, forward strand.
CGTGCTTCGGGGTCGAACGGCGGGTCGGTCTTCTTGCGCGCGCGGCTGAACGGGGTCACGCGCTTCGGGGCACCGGCGTCGTCGACCTTCTCCATGCCGGTCTCGGCGTCGCGGACGATCACCTCGATCGGGACGATGTCCTGCATCGTCAGGTCGAACAGCCCGGCCTCGGTCACGAGCGGCGGGGTGTCCGGGTGCAGCGGCTGCGTGAGCGCTGCGGCTGCGACCTCGCCGAGACCCTCGATGTCGAGGGAACCGCGCGATGCGATGTGCTCGACACGACCGCGGACCTGCGCGGGGCAGCTCTTCGCGTTCGGGCAGCGGAGGTCGATGTCGCCTTCCTTCGCGGGGGCGAGCTCGGTGCCGCACTCCGGGCAGTGCGTCGGCATCACGAACTCGCGCTCCGTGCCGTCGCGCAGGTCGACGACCGGCCCCAGGACCTCGGGGATGACGTCGCCGGCCTTCCGCAGCACGACGGTGTCGCCGATCAGGACGCCCTTCGCCTTGACCACCTGCTGGTTGTGCAGGGTGGCCTGGCGGACGACCGACCCGGCGACCTCGGCCGGGGCCATCACCGCGAACGGGGTCGCACGCCCGGTCCGCCCGACGCTGACGACGATGTCGACGAGCTTGGTGTGGACTTCTTCCGGCGGGTACTTGTACGCGATCGCCCACCGGGGTGCACGAGACGTCGAGCCGAGTTCTTCGTGCAGGGCGAGGTCGTCGACCTTGATGACGACGCCGTCGATCTGGTGCTCGACCGAGGCACGGCGGTCGCCCGTGGAGCGGACGAAGGCGTTCACCTCGTCGATGGTGTCGAAGACCCGGTAGTGGCTGCTCGTCGGCAGGCCCCAGGTCTCGAGCAGCTCGTAGACCTCGGACTGCGAGCGGACGTCGGTCTCCTGCTCGAGTTCGCGCACGGGCCATGCGCCGATGCCGTGCACGAGCATCCGCAACCGCCGGAGCCGGTCGACCATGAGCGCGCGCTTCGCCTCGGACTTGCCCTCTTCCTTCTGGCGGAGGGACCCGGCGGCGGCGTTGCGCGGGTTGGCGAAGACCCGCTCCCCCGCCTCGCGCTGGTTCGCGTTGAGCTCGTCGAACTCGGCGACCGGGAAGAAGATCTCGCCGCGGACCTCGACCAGGGGCGGGTGGCCCGTCCCCGCCAGCCGGTCCGGGATCGTGCCCATCGTCCGGACGTTGCCGGTGACGTCCTCGCCCACGACACCGTCACCTCGGGTCGCCGCTGACAACAGGCGGCCGTGCTCGTAGCGCAGGTTGATCGCGAGGCCGTCGATCTTCAGCTCGGTCAGGAACCGGACCCGCTCGGCGCCGGCGTCGCGCTGCACCTTGACGGCCCACTCGGTGAGCTCGTCCGGGCTGAACACGTTGTCGAGCGAGAGCATCCGCTCGGCGTGCTCGACCGGCGCGAACTGCGTCGTCTGCGCCTGGCCGCCGACGGTCTGGGTCGGGCTGTCCTCGGTCAGGAGCTCCGGGAACCGCTGCTCGATCGCGTCGAGCCGGCGGACCAGCACGTCGTAGTCGGCATCGGCTTCCGGTGAGCCGTTGTCGCCCTGGTAGTACGCCTGTCGCAGCTCGTTGATGCGGGCCCGCAGCCGGTCGACCTCGCGCCCGGCCTGGGCGGCGTCGAGCCCGTCGGGGTCGATGGTCTCGAACGTGGCGTCGGTCTCGCTCATGTCATCAGTTCTACCGTGTGCCACCGACGGCGCGTGCAGCGGACCCACCGCCCGGGAGCGGCGGTCTCAGGCGTCGACGGGGACGGCGCTGACGGTGCTGTCGATCGTGCACTGTCCGAGCACCCGGGTGCCGACGTAGACCACGGCCGTCTGCCCGGGGGCGACCCCGTGCAGCGGCTCGTCGACGTCGATCACGAGCACGTCGTCCTGCACCCGCGCGGTCGCCGGCACCGGGTCGGCGTGCGCCCGGATCTGCACGTCGCACGCGAACGGCGTCTGCGGGTCGGCGGGTGCGGTGCCGGCCCACGTGAAGCGGGAGCCCGACATCGACGACACGGCCAGGGCCTCCTTCGGACCGACCACGACGGTGTTGTCCTTCGGGCGGATCTCGAGCACGAACCGGGGCTTGCCGTCGGCGGCGGGGCGCCCGAGCGACAGTCCGCGGCGCTGCCCGACCGTGTAGCCGTGCGCGCCGTCGTGGGAACCGACCACGGTGCCGTCGCGCTCGACGACGTCGCCGGTCTCGCTGCCGACACGGTCGGCGAGCCAGCCGCGGGTGTCGCCGTCCGGGATGAAGCAGATGTCGTAGGAGTCGGGCTTCTGGGCGACCGTCAGCCCACGCTCGGCGGCCTCGGCCCGGACCTCGTCCTTCGACGGGGTCGCCCCGAGCGGGAACATCGCGTGCTGCAGCTGCTCGGCGGTCAGGACCCCGAGCACGTAGGACTGGTCCTTCGCCCACGCGGCCGATCGGTGGAGTTCGCGGGAGCCGTCCGGGCCGGTGACGATCGAGGCGTAGTGCCCGGTCGCGACGGCGTCGAATCCCAGGGCCAGCGCCTTCTCGAGCAGCGCCGCGAACTTGATCCGCTCGTTGCACCGCATGCAGGGGTTCGGGGTGCGGCCGGCCTGGTACTCGGCGACGAAGTCGTCGACGACGTCCTCCTTGAACCGGGCCGAGAAGTCCCACACGTAGTAGGGGATGCCGAGGGCGGACGCGGCGCGCTGGGCGTCCATCGAGTCCTCGATCGTGCAGCACCCGCGACTGCCGGTGCGGAGCGTGCCCGGCATCCGGCTCAACGCCAGGTGCACACCGACCACGTCGTGCCCGGCGTCGACCGCCCGGGCAGCAGCCACCGCCGAGTCGACCCCACCGCTCATCGCCGCCAGAACACGCATGCCTCCAGGGTAACCCGCCGACGAACCCGTACCGCTGGCGTACCGTTGGTCGAGCGATGGCCACGACGGGGAACGACTCATTCGACTTCCGGTCCGTCCTGTTGTCCGGGTTCCTGCCCGCGGCACTGTTCGCCATCGGCGAGGGCGCGATCATCCCGATCATCCCGATCGCCGCGGACTCCCTCGGCGCGACCCTGGCGTTCGCGGGCTTCGTCGCGTCGCTCATCCTGGTCGGCGAACTCATCGGCGACGTGCCGTCCGGCATCGTCGTCGCGCGGATCGGCGAGCGGAACGCGATGATCGGCGCCGCCCTGGTGTCGGTCGGCGGCCTCGTCGTCTGCACGACCGCGGCGAACGCGTGGGTGCTCGCCCTCGGGGTGTTCCTGGTCGGTGTCTCGACCGCGGTGTTCGCCCTGGCGCGGCACGCGTACATGACGACCGCGATCCCCGTCCGCATCCGAGCCCGGGCGCTGTCGAGCCTCGGCGGGGTGTTCCGCTTCGGGTACTTCGTCGGGCCGTTCCTCGCCGCCGGTGTGATCCACCTGACCGGCACCACCGCGAGCGCCTTCTGGATCCACGTCGTGTGCTGCCTGGCGGCGGCGACCGTGCTCCTGGTGCTGCGCGACCCGGCGACGGGCGCACGCGGTCTGCGGTTGCCGCCACGGGCCTCCCGGTCGGGGTCGGACGCGACCGGCGTGACCGAGCCGTCCACCGACACCGGAGCGGTCTTCGTCGGCAAGGAGGCGCACGGCCTGTTCCGGACCCTGCGCACGAACCGGGCCGTGCTGCTGCGGCTCGGCAGTGGGGCCGCGCTCATCGGCGCGATGCGTGCCGGACGCCAGGTGATCCTGCCGCTGTGGGCGGTCAGTGTCGGGCTGAACGACTCGACGGCCGCTCTGATCATCGGCATCGCCGGTGCCGTCGACTTCGCGCTGTTCTACACGAGCGGCCAGATCATGGACCGCTGGGGGCGGTTGGCGAGCGCACTCCCCTGCATGCTCGGGCTGAGCATCAGCTACTTCCTGCTCGCCTGGAGCGGGCACCTCGACGCGCGGGTCGGCTGGTTCGTGGGGATCGCGATGGGGATGTCGCTCGCCAACGGCGTCGGCTCCGGCATCCTCATGACGCTCGGCGCCGACCTCGCCCCGCGCGACGACCCGGCGCCGTTCCTCGGGGCCTGGCGCTTCACCGGCGACTTCGGGTCGGCAGCGGCACCGCTCGTGATCTCCGGGGTGACGGCCGTCGCGACGATCGCGGTGGCGAGCGGCGTGATGGGCGTGCTCGGCCTCATCGGTGCCGGTGTGCTGCTGCGGTACGTGCCGCGGTACCTGCCGCGGCAGCTCCGCTGACGCGCGCGCCGCGCGCTGCGCGCTGCGTGCTGCGCGGCCGGCGCACGGGGTGCTGCGTGCTGCGCGGCCGGCGCACGGTGCGCGTCCCGCCGCTCCGTGCGAGGTTCCCCGCTCCGTGCGCACCTGCTGCGGCGCACGGAGCTGCCAAACCCGCACCAGGTGACGTCCGGCGCACCGTGCGCACGGGCGCACCACCACTGCCCGGGAGGCCCGGCGCACCCCCGCCACGAACACCGCACCGTGTCGACACGGTCACCCACAACGCCGCTGGCCGCTCCGCGCGCACCTGCTGCGGCGCACGGAGCGGCCAAACCCGCACCACGTGACGTCCGGCGCACCGTGCGCACGTGCGCACCACCACTGCCGGGAGGCCCCGCGCACCCCCGCCACGAACACCGCACGGTGCCGACACGGTCACCCACAACGCCGCTGGCCGCTCCGTGCGCACCTGCTGCGGCGCACGGAGCTGCCAAGCCCACACCAGGTGACGTCCGGCGCACCGTGCGCACGGGCGCACCACCACCGCCCGGGAGGCCCGGCGCACCCCCGCCACGAACACCGCACCGTGTCGACACGGTCACCCACAACGCCGCTGGCCGCTCCGTGCGCACCTGCTGCGGCGCACGAAGCGGCCAAACCCGCACCACGTGACGTCCGGCGCACCGTGCGGGGATGCGCGCCACCGCCCGGGAGGCCCCGCGCACCCCCGCCACGAACACCGCACGGTGCCGACACGGTCACCCCCACGGCGTTTGGTCGCTCCGTGCGCGCTTGCTGCGCCGCACCGAGCGGGCAGCCCCGCACCAGGTGACGGCCGGCGCACCGTGCGCACGCACCGACGTCCGCCGACGCCGTCCGCCGTCCGCCGTCCGCCGACCAGGGACCGCTCGGTAGACTGCCGCTGCTCGCGGGAGTGGTGGAATCGGTAGACACGCAGGATTTAGGTTCCTGTGCCCCAGGCGTGAGGGTTCGAGTCCCTCCTTCCGCACCGACCGTTGCGCGCTCGCGCATCTCATACCACCGAGGGACGTTCCGGTCACGCGCGGACGGTACCCTCGTCGTGCGGGTGACCCTCCCGTCACCGCATCTGCACGACCGGAAGAGACATGCACTCCGTCGCACTCGCCCTGATCCCATGGCTGGATCCGCAGTACATCCTCGACCACTTCGGGGCGGTCGCAGTGCTCGTCGTCTGTGCGATCGTCTTCGCCGAGACCGGTCTGCTGATCGGCTTCATCTTCCCGGGCGACAGCCTGCTCGTCATCACCGGCCTGTTCGCGTTCGACCGCGGCGGCGAGATCGGCGGCATCCCGATCTGGGTCGCTGCCCTGATGATCGGCGCTGCGGCGTTCCTCGGTGGGGAGCTCGGCTACTACATCGGCAAGAAGGCCGGCCCGCCGATCTTCGAGCGCAAGGAGAGCGGTCTGTTCTCCAAGGCGAACGTCGAGCGGACCAACGCGTTCTTCCACCGGTTCGGCCCGCTCGCGGTGATCCTGGCGCGCTTCGTGCCGGTCGTCCGCACCTTCGCGCCGATCGCCGCCGGCGTCGGCCGCATGGACTACAAGAAGTACTCGCTCTACAACGCGATCGGCGCCGTCGTCTGGGGTGTCGGTGTGACGTTCCTCGGGTACTTCATCGGGCACATCCCGTTCGTCGCCCACATCGTGCGCGAGTACATCGACATCATCCTGCTCGCCGCAGTCCTGGTCACCGTCGTGCCGATGGCGCTGACGTACATCCGGAACGCCCGCAAGGCGAAGAAGCGCGAGCACCAGGCCGAGTCGACGGCCGTCGACCCGCAGCTGTAGCGGTACGCCGGACCGGATGCGACAGGCCCACACCGTTCGGTGTGGGCCTGTCGTCGTCGCAGGTGGGCAGTTCAGAGGCCGAAGTGCTCCCGCACGACCGGCGCGATGCCCCGGAACGCCTTGCTGCGGTGCGACAGCGCGTTCTTCTCGTCGCGGGTGAGCTCGGCCGACGAGCGGTCGGCGTCGTCCGGCCGGAACACCGGGTCGTAGCCGTGTCCGCCGTCGCCGACCGGCGCGGTCAGCACCTCGCCGTTCCACACCGCTTCGACCACGTGCTCGAACCCGTCGGGCGTGACGAACGCGGCCGCGCACACGAAGGCGGCGGTCCGCTCCACGACGCCGTCGAGGTTCTGCAGCAGCAGCGCGATGTTGTCGGCGTCCGACCGGGTGCCCGCGTACCGCGCCGAGTGGATGCCCGGGGCACCGTCGAGCGCGTCGACCGCGATGCCGGAGTCGTCGGCGAGCGCCGGCAGTCCGGTGTGGGCGACCGCGGCACGGGCCTTGATCAGGGCGTTCGCGGCGTAGGTGTCGCCGTCCTCGACCGGCTCGGGGCCGTCGTACCCGACCAGCTCGACACCCTCGCCCAGCGCCGACCCGAGGATCTCGCGGAGCTCGACGACCTTGCCCTGGTTGTGGGTGGCCAGGACGACGGTGCCGGTCACGCCAGCCCCAGCACGGTCTTCTGGATCGCCGCGAGCGACTGGTTGCCGGCCAGCCCCAGGTCGAGCAGGACGTTCAGCTCGTCGCGGTCGAAGGGCGCGTGCTCGGCGGTCCCCTGCACCTCGATGAACTTGCCCGACCCGGTCGTGACGATGTTCATGTCGGTGTCGGCGGCGGAGTCCTCGGTGTACGCCAGGTCGAGCATCGGTTCCCCCTTGACGATGCCGACCGAGATCGCCTGCACGCTGTCGGTGAGCGGGGTGGCCTTCTTGCCGATGAAGCCCTTGCCCCGGCCCCACTCGATCGCGTCGACCATGGCCACGTAGGCGCCGGTGATCGACGCCGTGCGGGTGCCGCCGTCGGCCTGCAGCACGTCGCAGTCGATGACCAGGGTGTTCTCGCCGAGGGCCTTCGTGTCGACCACGGCGCGGAGCGAACGCCCGATCAACCGGGAGATCTCGTGGGTGCGGCCGCCGACCTTGCCCTTGATCGACTCGCGCTGCATGCGCTCGTTCGTCGACCGCGGCAGCATCGAGTACTCGGCGGTGACCCAGCCGGTGCCCTTGCCGGCGAGCCAACGGGGCACGCCGTTCGTGAACGAGGCGGTGCAGAGCACCTTGGTGCTGCCGAACGAGATGAGCGCGCTGCCCTCGGCCTGCGTGCTCCACCCCCGCTCGATGGTGACGGGACGGTGTTCCTCGGCCTGGCGGCCGTCGATGCGGGTGGTCATGGTGTCCTTTCGGTCCGGCCTGGAGGCGCGGTGCGGGTCATCGGGGCGGGCGGCGGCTGGCGGCTGGTCGCCGCTCAGGCCCGCCCACGGGGCAGCGTGATGGCGCCGGTCTCGAGGTGGCCGACGCGGACGATCTCGGGGCCGAGGAACCGGCGGGCGAGCCGCAGGAACCCGTCCTCGTCGTCGCCGGTCGACTCGAACGAGTACGTCGGGGCGGTGGTGGAGGTGCGTTCGAGGCCGTGCTCGACGAGCCGGCGGTACACGTCGTTGGCGGTCTCCTCGGCACTCGACACCAGGGTGACGTCCGGGCCCATCACGTACTGGATGGCGGCGGACATCAGCGGGTAGTGGGTGCAGCCGAGCACGAGGGTGTCGACGTCGGCGGCGCGGATCGGGTCGAGGTAGCCGGCGGCGACCTCGCGCAGCTCCGGTGACGAGGTGTCCCCCGCCTCGACGAACTCGACGAACCGTGGGCACGCCGCCAGGGTCAGGCTGACGTCCGAGGCCACGGCGAAGGCGTCCTCGTAGGCGCGCGAGGTGATGGTGCCGACCGTGCCGATGACGCCGATGCGCCCGGTCCGGGTCTGCTTCACGGCGGCGCGGGCGGCGGGCTGGATGACCTCGACCACCGGGATGCCGTACGCCTGCTCGTACCGTTCACGGGCGTCGCGGAGCACGGCCGACGACGCGGTGTTGCAGGCGATGACGAGGGCCTTGACGCCGAGTTCGACCAGGTCGTCCATGACCTCGAGCGCGTAGCGGCGGACGTCGGCGATGGGCTTCGGGCCGTACGGCGAGTGCACGGTGTCGCCGACGTACCGGATGCTCTCGCGCGGCAGCTGGTCGATGATCGCGCGGGCCACCGTGAGCCCGCCGACCCCGCTGTCGAAGACTCCGATCGGTGCATCCGTCACGGTGACCAGCGTACCGACGCTCGCAGTAGTGTCGGGGAGGTGACCAGCGCGCTCCTGACGGACCAGTACGAACTCACCATGGTCGACGCGGCCCTGAAGGACGGGACCGCCCACCGGCGGTGCGTCTTCGAGGTGTTCGCCCGGCGGCTGCCCGACGGTCGTCGCTACGGCGTCGCGGCCGGCCTCGGCCGGTTCCTGACCGCCCTCGGCGACTTCCGCTTCGGCGACGACGAGATCGGGTTCCTGCGCGACCGCGGGGTCATCGACGAGGGCACCGCAGCCTTCCTCGCCGACTACCGGTTCACCGGGGACGTCCGGGCGTACCGCGAGGGCGAGGTGTACTTCCCCAACTCCCCGATCCTGCAGGTCGAGGGCACGTTCGCCGAGGCCGTCGTGCTCGAGACGCTCGCCCTGTCGGTCTTCAACGCCGACTCCGCCATCGCCTCGGCCGCCGCGCGCATGGTCTCCGCCGCCGACGGGCGTCCGCTCGCCGAGATGGGCTCCCGCCGCACCGGCGAGTGGAACGCCGTCGCCGCAGCACGGGCCGCGTACATCGCCGGGTTCGGCGCGACGAGCAACCTCGAGGCCGGCCGCACCTGGGGCATCCCGACGATGGGCACCGCGGCGCACGCGTTCACCCTGCTGCACGACTCCGAGGAAGAGGCGTTCCGGTCGCAGCTCGACGCCCTCGGCAACGGCACGACGCTGCTCGTCGACACCTACGACATCGAGCAGGCCGTCGAGACCGCCGTCCGGCTGACCGACGGCAAGCTCGGCGGTGTCCGCATCGACAGCGGCGACCTGCCCTCGGTCGTCGCGGCCGTCCGGGCGCAGCTCGACCGGCTCGGCGCGACCGACACGAAGATCACGGTCACGAACGACCTGGACGAGTACACGATCGCGGCCCTCCGTGCGGCCCCGGTCGACTCGTACGGCGTCGGCACCTCGGTGGTCTCCGGCTCGGGGCACCCGGCCGCCGGCATGGTCTTCAAGCTCGTGGCGCACCAGTCCGCCGACGGCGACGACTGGGTCGCCGTGGCGAAGAAGTCAGTGGACAAGGCCTCGATCGGCGGGCGCAAGGAAGCCGGCCGACGCCTGCGCAACGGTGTCGCCACGGCCGAGGTCGTGCTCACCGCCGGACAGGTCGGCCCCGACGAGCGCGCCCTGCTCGTGCCCGTGGTCACCGGCGGCGTGGTCGATCCGGCGTTCCTCGGAGCACAGGGCGTCGAGGCCGCGCGGGCGCACCACAAGCGGGCGAAGGCCGAGCTGCCGGCGGACGCCGCGCGCATCGGTCGCGGTGACCCCGCGATCCCCACCCTGGTGATCTAGCGCACCGCTGCGCGCCGCTTGGTGAGCAGAAATGGTCGGGTCCCCGAAGGTGACCCGACCATTTCTGCTCACGATGCGCAGGCTGTGCCTACTCGGACTTCATCTTCTCGTAGATGGCCTTGCAGTCCGGGCACACCGGGAACTTCTCCGGGTCGCGGCCCGGGATCCACTTCTTGCCGCACAGCGCCTTGACCGGCTTGCCGGACAGGGCGGACTGCAGGATCTTGTCCTTCTTGACGTAGTGCGAGAACCGCTCGTGGTCGCCGGGTTCGATCGCTTCGTCTTCGAGGAGCTTCTCGAGCTCCCGGTCCATCACGTCGAGGCCGCCGCCTGGTTCCGTCATGCTCATGGGTCCAGGGTACGACGGTCTGCGCACGTTGGTCTGCGCACGTCGCGCTCGTTCCGGAACGCTAGTTGCGCTGCGCCGCGGCCAGCAGGTCCGGGCCGCGCCGGTCGAACAGCCGCCCGCCCGCGAAGATCCCGATGACGAGCACGACCACGCCGACCCCGATGCCCACCGCGAGCGTCAGCATCGACCACGGCTCGGCGCCGCGGACGAAGGCCAGCACCGCGAGCCACGCCGCCGGGACGGTGCAGAGCACGATGCCGATCACCATCATCGACTGCGCGACCGTCGCCGTCACACCCGCGGCCTGTGGCTGCTGGAACGGGTGGTCGCCCGGCCGCACGGTCGGGTAGGGCAGCAGGACGGACACGACACTCGACAGCCCGAGTCCGGACAGCAGGGCGCTGGCGCTCACGCCGATCAGCAGCGGGAACACCGTCCAGTCGTCGAACAACCAGGCGGACACCGCCGAGCCGGCCACGATCGCCGGCGCACCGACGACGAGGACTGGGACGACACGTCCGAGACGGTCGCTCCACCCGGGAGCCCCGGAGGCGACGTGCAGCCACACCGCGGTGTTGTCGTACGAGACGTCGTTGTGCGGCAGGAACCCGGCGATCAGCGCCATGAGCGGCAACGGCACGAGCGCGGTCCAGTGCCACGGCACCCCGGCGACCCCGAGCGGGATGACGACGAGCGGGACGAACAGGATGATGAGGTACGAGGTGCGGTACCGCGGGTCGCGCACCCAGTAGGTCAGGGCGCGGGCGGCGACGGCGGCGACCGGTGTCGAGCCGAGCCGGTCGAACCAGCCGAGCCCCTGGTAGCGCCGGGTCCGGGTGCGACCGTCGACGGTGTCGAGCGCCCGACCGACGAGCGCCCACCACGCCCAGGTGAGCAGGGCGACGACGGCGATCGCGACGAGCAGCTTGAGGAACCCGGTGCCGACGTGGCCACTGGCGACCTCGGCGGGCACTGCCCAGGCAGCGCCCCACGGCGTCCACCCCGCGACGTCCGCGACCCGTTGCATCTCGGTGCCCTCGGGGTCGAGCCAGTCGACGCGGAGCAGCAGTGAGACGGCCGGGATCGCGAGCACGATGATCACGAGCGCGACGAGCCACCCGGCGTCGCGGGACCGGTGCGGACCGATCAGCCGCGAGCCGACGGTGCAGCACACGCGGACCAGGAGCGCGCAGGTGGCGATCGCGAGCAAGCCGCCGATGACCGCGAGCACACCGGTGCCGGCGTCACGCGCCCAGGCGATCGACTGGGCGACGGCCACGACGACGACCCCGATCACCGGGACGCCGATCAGCCCGGCGACGACGAGGCCGATCGCGAGCCCGCGACGGCCGATGCCGAAGACCGCGAAGCGCCGCGGGTCGAGCTGGTCGCTCCGTCCGACGACGAGCGGGACGACGGTGAACGCGAACGCGATGAGCGTGCCGACCGGCACGGTGACCGCGCGGGCCGTGTCGGGGTCGGCGGACCGCAGCGCGACCGTCTGCGTCGCGACGAACACGGCGGCGAGGAGCCCGACGAGGCTGCCGAGCACGACGAGCACGGACCGGCGGGCGCTGCCGCGGACCTCGCCCGCGAGCAGGTCGGCCCTCAGCCGGAGAAGCTGTGCAACCATTCCATGCTCTCTGCCACGACGCGGCCGCCCGCGAGTTCGACGAACTTGTCCTCGAGGCTCTTGCGACCGCGCACCTGGGCCATGGTCCCCGAGGCGAGGACCTTGCCGCCGACGATGATGGCGACGGAGTCGCAGGTGCGCTGCACGAGCTCCATGGAGTGGCTGGAGAGCACGACGGTGCCACCACCGCGCGTGTAGCGGCGCAGGATGTCGGTGATGGTCGCGGCGCTCACGGGGTCGACGGACTCGAACGGTTCGTCGAGCACGAGGACCCGCGGCGAGTGGATGAGCGTGGCGGCCAGGGCGATCTTCTTCGCCATGCCCACCGAGTAGTCGGCGACCTGGCGACCGAGCGCCTCGCCGAGCCCGAACGCCTCGGCCAGGTCGGTGCTGCGCTCGCGGGCCGTGGCACCGTCGAGACCGCGCAGGGTGGCCGAGTAGTAGAGCAGCTGCGCACCGGTGAGGCGGTCGAACAGCCGCAGGCGGTCCGGCAGCACGCCGAGGCTGCGCTTGGCGGCCGTGGGGTCGGCCCAGACGTCGTGGTCGAGGACCGTCACGGACCCGGCGTCGGGACGCAGCAGACCGGTGATCATCGACAGGGTGGTCGTCTTGCCGGCGCCGTTCGGGCCGACCACGCCGAAGATCGAGCCCTGGCGGATCTCGAGGTCGACCTCGTCGACGGCGAGGGTCTGCCCGTACCGCTTGACGAGGCCGTCGGCGGCGAGCACGACGGGCTGCAGCTTCTGCGGGGCCTTGGGCGCGGTGGCCCGGGGAGCACGCTTCTTCGCGGCGGGGCTCGTCGCGGCGTCCGCCTCCGGTGCGTCGGTCTCCGGTGCGCCCTGCGCTGCGTGCGCGGTCGCGTCCGTCGTGGACGTCGCGTCGCTCGACGCGGGGCCGGGAGGCACGGTGCCGGTCGTGCCGGCGGCCTTCGCCGGTCGCTTGGTGCGTTGCTTCGTGGTGCGCGCCTTGGCGGGTCGGGCACCGGTGGTCGTCGTCGGGGCCGCTGCCGCGGCACGGGCCGCGGGACCGGGCACTGCGGTACCGGGCACTGCGTCCGACTGCGGCTCGGTGACCGGATCGGTGTCGGCGGCCGTGGTGTCGGCAGCCGTGGTGTCGTCGGTCATCTCGTCATCAACGGAGGCGTCGCGCGCATCCGGTTCCCCCATGTCGTCGTCGTCGGCGTCGTCCCCCGCCGCGGCGTCCACCCGGTCGGCGGCACGCTCGTCGGCGTCCTGCTCGTCGGTGTCACTCGCTTCGGTCATCCAGGCAGCGTCGGTCGTGGCGTACACGTCCTCGTTCTCTGCTCTGGCGGCCATCGCCCAACCGTACCAACGCTCTCCGGACAGCGGGGAACCGCCCGCTCCAGTGTCACGAAATGAGTACGAAGCGCGGCGGACCTACCCCTTGAGCGGGTGTTTCCGTATCATTCACCAGGGCACGAAGAAGTGTTCACCACTTGGAAACCTGCTCCGGCGGGCTCTCCGACACCGTGCAGCGGCCGCCCTCGTGGCCCGCGGCGTCCGGTTCTCGGCGAACTCGGACGTTCCGCGAGCAGACTCGACGAGGCCCGCCCGTGCCCCAGGGCGCGCGGGCGGACACCAGAAGGGACCAGCATGACCACGCAGATCGTGATCCTCGCAGCGGGGATGGGCAGCCGGCTCGGCCGCAGCCTGCCGAAGCCGCTCACGGAGCTCAGTGACGGCCGCACCATCATGCAGCAGCAGTTCGACAACATCCGCGCCGCGTTCGGTTCGAGCGCCCGCGTGACGATCGTCGTCGGCTACAAGTCGGAGCACATCGTCGAGGCCTTCCCCGACGCGTCCTTCGTCTACAACGAGTCCTACGACTCCACCAACACCTCGAAGAGCCTGCTGCGCGCCCTCAAGGCGACCGGCAAGAGCGGTGTCCTCTGGATGAACGGCGACGTGGTCTTCGACCCGATGGCGCTCGTCCGTGCGGCCGACATGATCGACGAGGACCACTCGTTCGTCAGCGTCAACACCGACAAGGTCTCCGACGAAGAAGTCAAGTACACCGTCGACGCCGAGGGGTTCATCCACAAGCTCTCCAAGCAGGTCGTCGGTGGGCTCGGCGAAGCCGTCGGCATCAACTACGTGTCGGCGAACGACAAGCAGGCCCTCATCCGCCAGCTCGGTCGCGTCGACGACCAGGAGTACTTCGAGGGCGGCATCGAGGCTGCCATCGCCGAGGACGGGCTACGCTGGTCCCCGATCGACATCTCCGACCTGTACGCGGTCGAGATCGACTTCGCCGAGGACCTCGAGCGCGCGAACAACCTGTTCGCCTGAACCTCCGTCAGGACCCCTTCGGCGGTTCCGCCCGAAGGGAAACCGTGACCACAGCGAGCGCGCCGACCGTGCCCGCGGCTGCCGCACCAGCGGCGACCCGGAGCGCCGGTCGGCGCTATCGTCATGCCCTCTGGCTGCTGACCGTCCGCGACCTCCGGGTCCGGTACTCGACGTCGGCGCTCGGGTACGTCTGGTCGATCCTCGACCCGCTCGTGATGTCGGCGATCTACTGGTTCGTCTTCACCCAGGTGTTCCACCGCGGTTCGGTCGGTGAAGACCCGTACATCGTCTTCCTGCTCTCCGCGCTGCTGCCGTGGATGTGGTTCACCGGGGGCGTCTCGGACTCCACGCGGGCGTTCATCAAGGAGTCGAAGCTCATCCGCTCGACGACGATCCCCCGCACCATCTGGGTCGCGCGGATCGACGCGTCGAAGGGCATCGAGTTCCTGCTGAGCCTGCCGGTGCTGGCGGCGTTCGCGATCGCGACGGGCGCGCACCTGCACTGGCAGGTCGTCTTCTTCCCGCTGGCGATCGTGCTGCAGTGCGCGCTGGTGTACGGCCTCGGCCTGATCGTCGCGCCGCTCGTCGTCTTCTTCCGCGACCTCGAGCGGGCGACCAAGCTCGTCCTGCGCTTCCTGTTCTACGCATCGCCGATCATCTACGGCACGCACGCGCTGCCCGACGCCCTGCGCCCCATCGCCGCGGTCAACCCGCTCACCGGCATCTTCGGGATGTACCGCGCCGCGTTCTTCCCGAGCCAGCTCGACTGGCTCGAGGTCGGGGCGTCGGTGGTCATCACGGGCATCGTCCTGGTCATCGGCTTCGCGGTGTTCCGACGCAGCGAGCACCGCGTGCTGAAGGAGCTGTGATGACCGCCACCGACCAGACCCGACGCACCGAGACCGTCGCGCCGGTGATCTCCGTGCGCGACGCCGGCATCTGCTTCAAGCGCAACCGACGGGCGAGCCGCAACTTCAAGGACCTCTTCGCCGGACGCGGCCGCCGCAAGCGTGCCGACGAGTTCTGGGCGCTCCGCAACGTGTCGTTCGACGTCCGTCCGGGCGAGGCGATCGGCGTCGTCGGTCGCAACGGTCAGGGCAAGTCCACGCTCCTGAAGCTCGTGGCGCAGGTGATGCTGCCGGACGAGGGTCGGATCGACGTCGGGGCCGGCGTCGCGCCGCTCATCGAGATCACCGGTGGGTTCGTCGGCGACCTGTCCGTCCGCGACAACGTCTACCTGACCGCCGGCCTGCACGGCATGTCGCGCGCCGAGATCCGTGGCGCCTTCGACGAGATCATCGACTTCGCCGAGATCGCGGACTTCGTCGACACCCCGTACAAGCACCTGTCGAGCGGCATGAAGGTGCGCATCGCGTTCGCGGTGATCTCGCGGCTCGACGAGCCCGTCATCCTGGTGGACGAGGTCCTCGCCGTCGGCGACAAGGCCTTCCGCGAGAAGTGCTACAAGCGGATCGAGGAGCTCCTCGCCGGCGGTCGGACGCTCTTCTTCGTGTCCCACAGCGACAAGGACCTGCGCCGGTTCTGCGACCGCGGTCTGTACCTCGACAAGGGCCGACTGCAGCTCGACGGCACCATCGAGGAAGCGCTGGCGCAGTACTCCGCCGACTACGGCGTCTGACCGGTCGGGTACTCCCCCTCCACAACCAGGGCACCACGGTGCCCCCTCCACAGCGACGGGTTCCCGGGTGCTGCGCCGGGGCCCCACCGTCGGAC
>NZ_CACSJV010000031.1:0-39528 GCF_902706105.1 Curtobacterium sp. 18060
CCCTGGTCCCCCCGCCGCCGGCGACCGGCTCGGACTGCTCCGAACCGGTCGCCTGCTCTGCAGTGGAGGTCATCGACTACTGCTGCGCGTTCAGCGCGGTCGTGAGGTGCTTCGAGAAGCCCTCGGCGGCCTGCTCCGGCGACTTCCGCCCGGTGGCGATGTCCGCGAACATCGACTGGAACGACGCGTCGCCCTCGATGGTCGCCCAGCCCGGTGTCGCCGGGGTCGGACGGCTCGTGCCCGCTGCCGCGAAGTACGGCTTGTGCAGGGTGTCGACGTCGTCGGCCACGGCGTCGAGCAGCTCGGTCGAGTTCGGCTCCCAGCCGTCCACGCCGAACACCTGGTCCTGCTGGAACTCCTTCGAGGTCAGGATCTTCAGGTAGTACAGCGCGAGGTCCTGGTTGGCGGCCTTCGCCGGGATCCCGAGGTCGGAGCCACCGAGGAACACCGGCTGCGTCTTGCCGTCCGTCTGCGAGGGCATCGGGAACGTGCCGATCTGGTCGGCGAGCGCGGGCTTCGCGGTGGTGATCGAACCGATCTCCCACGCCGAGCCGAGGAACGCCGAGGTGTTGCCCTGCGCGAAGACGTCGCTCTGCGAGGGCTTGTCGGTGTTGATGTCCTGCGTCGACTTCGCGGAGTAGTCGTTCTGGAACGTCTTCCACGCCGTCAGACCCTTGACCGCATCGGCCGAGTCGAGCTTCCCGGTCCACTTGCCGTCCTTGTCGGAGGCGATCTCGCCGCCGGCGTCCCAGACCCACTGCAGCCCGCCGTACCAGTACTGGCCGGGCATGTAGAAGGCGGAGAAGTCGCTCGCCGTGTTGGCGGCCTTGACCTTGTCCAGGTCGGCGGTGAGTTCGTCGTAGGTGGTCGGCACGTCGGTGACGCCGGCGTCCTTCCAGACCTTCTTGTTGTAGACGACGGCACGGTTGCCGGCGAACAGCGGAGCACCGTAGAGCTTGTCGTCCACCGTGGCCGGCCCCTCGAGCCCGGTGAGCCAGGTCTGGCCGTCCTTGAGTTCGTCGCGGTACGGCGTGAGGTCCATGAGACCTCCGGCCGCTGCGTAGACCGGCACCTGGGTGTTGCCGAGGTCGACCACGTCCGGGGCGTCGTCCTGGGCGAGCGCCGTGGTGAGCTTCGTGGTGATCCCGTCCCACTGCTGGGTCTGGATCTTCACCTTCGCCCCGGTGTCCTTCGTGAACTGCTTCTGAGCTGCGTCGAGGACCTTGTCGCTCAGGTCGCCGTTCATCATCCAGACGGTGATGGTCTTGCCCTTGCCATCGGGTGTGCCGATGGCCTTCGTGCCGCCGTCGGAAGCTCCGTTGCTTCCGGCGGAGCACCCGGTGAGGGCGAGCGCGGCCGCCAGGCCGAGCGCACCGAGTGCGGCGAAACGCGTGCGTGTCACGTTGACTCCCTTGGTCCGGCCTTTATGAAAGGTCGTTGCGTATTCGCAATAGAAGACCTTCCGAGAGCCCTTGTCAACCGTTGGATCGGTCCCTGTGAGCGGGTTCGATCCGCGTGTTTCCGGGGGATCACGGATGGCGAACAGATCGTCGCCAATGCTTGACACGACTGGTCATGACCAGCCATGATCTGCGCCTCGCGTCGACGGGGTGGACGGAACGACCGGGAGGCCCGGTGCCGGTCCCGCAGACCGGCACCGGGCCTCCCGGATCACCACCACGGCCTCAGACGGCCGCCAGGGCGGACGTCGGTGGGATGCGCGCTGCGCGCGCTGCCGGGTACCACCCGGATGCACCGCCGATCACGACGGTCGCGCCGAGCCCGCCGCCGACGGCCCACAGCGGGATCGCCACCGGCCACCCCTGCGCCAGGGCGAAGGCGACCGTCACCCCGACCCCGATCACCACACCGGCCACCCCGCCCAGGAACGACAGCAGCAGCGACTCGACGAGGAACTGGTCGCGGATGTTCCGCCGCCGCGCTCCGAGGGCTCGCCGCACCCCGACCTCGGCACGACGTTCCAGCACGGTGATCACCATCGTGTTCGCGACGCCGATGCCGCCGACGAGCAGGGCCACACCGCCGATGCCGACCAGCAACCCGGTGAACGAGTCGTCGGTGGCGTCCTTCGCGGCGAGCGCGTCGGACGGCCGGGTCACGCCGACGTCCTGCGGGGACCCCGGACTGATCGCATTCGCCAGGATGTCCCGTGCTGGTGCGACTCGCGACGGGTCGACGCGGGTGTAGACGGCGGTCGGCGCCCCGTCGAACCCGAGCTGCCGGGCGAGGCCGCGGGGGACGAACACCTGGCTGTCCAGGTCGTCGGCGAGCGCGATCGGCTCCAGTATCCCGACCACCTGCACCCACTGCCCGCCGATCCAGACGCGGCTGTCGGCACGGACCCGGTCGATGCCGAGTGCCGCTGCGGCGGCCGCACCGAGCACCACCTGCGGCGGAGCCACGACCGAGTCATCGATCCAGCGCCCGGACCCGAGCTCGCCGCCGAGCACGCGCGGCACGTCGCCCCAAGCCGCCATCACGCCGATGCCCTTCGTCTCCGGCGGCGGGATGAACTCGTTGCGGTAGACGGCCGCGTCGACCACGGTGCCGACCGCGGCAGCCGACTGCACGTCGTCCTGGCGGAGTGCCGACTCGAGTGCGGTGGACGGCAACGGCGGCACGTCGCCGAACCCCTGGGCCTGCGTGGCGGTGAGCACGTTCGTGCCGAGGGCGTCGAGCACCTGGTCGAGCTTCGCCTTGCTCGACGACGAGATCCCGACGACGGCGATCATCGCGGCGATGCCGATCGCGATGCCGAGCGCCGACAGGACGACACGGCCGGGTCTGGTGCGCAGCCCGAACACCCCGAGCCGGAGCAGGTCAGCGGCACCCAACCGTGCTCGCACGCCGGTCACCGGCCACCACCGATGGCAGCGGCGATGTCCCCAGTCGGCCCGACCGCCGAGTCGTGCTCCACCAGACCGTCGCGCATCCGGACCTGCCGCGGCAGCGAGGCTGCGAGGCCCAGGTCGTGCGTGATGACGAGGACCGTGGTGCCAGCGGCGTTCAACGCACGCAGGAGCGTCACGATCGCCGCACCGGAGGCGGAGTCCAGCGCGCCGGTCGGCTCGTCGGCGAGCAGGATCGTGGGGTTCCCGACGATCGCGCGGGCGATGGCCACGCGTTGCTTCTCACCCCCGGAGAGCTGGGTCGGGCGGTGGTCGGTGCGGTGCCCGAGGCCGACCCGTTCCAGTGCCTCGTGGGCACGTCGGCGCCGTTCACGTCGCCCGGTCGCCGAGTACAGGAGCCCGTCGGCGACGTTCTCCGCCGCGGTGGCACCGGCCTGCAGGTGGAACTGCTGGAACACGAAGCCGACGTGCTCGGCTCGCAGCGCGGACAAGGCGTTGTCGGACATGGTCGCGACGTCGTTCCCGGCGATCGACACCGAGCCCTGCGTGGGACGGTCGAGGGTCCCGACGATGTTGAGCATCGTGGACTTGCCGGACCCGGACGGACCGACGACCGCGACGAGCTCCCCGGCGGCGACGTCGAGCGTCACCCCGCGGAGCGCGCCGACGTCGCCGTAGGTCTTCGTGACCTCGCGCAGGGCGAGGACCGGCCCCGTGCCGCTCATCCCGGCACCACCACGCGGTCGCCTTCCGCGACCTTCCCGGTGATCGCGATCCGGCCGTCGGCGATGAACCCGGGGGTCACGGGAACCCGCTTCGTCGTGCCGTCGCGCCGCACCACGTCCACCGCGTACGCGCCGTTCCCCGTCGTCACGAGTGCCGCGACCGGCACGGAGAGGACGTCCTTCTCGGTGGCTCCCGCGGCGTCGATCTGCGCGGACGCCGCAGCGGGCAGCCGTCGCGAGCCGGGGTCGAACGCGACGGACACGTCGACCTTGGACCCGGCGTCGTCTCCCGAGCTCGGTTGGACGTCGGTGACCTCGCCCGTCGTCGGTGCCCCGGCGCCGTTGATCCGGACCCGCACCTCCGTGCCGACCGCGAGCCGTTCGGCGTCGCGCTGTGAGACGGTGGCGACGACGATGCGCTTCGTGCTCGTGACGGAGAGCACGTCGCCGCTCCCTCCCTCCGCCGGCTGGCCGAGCTTCCCGTCGACGGTCGCGACACGCACGTCCCCGTCGACGAACGCGATGTCCGCCGAGGTCAGCACGCCGGTGACCTCCTGCCCCCGGTCCTCCTGCCACTGCCGCACGGCGCGCTGCGTCCGCGGGCCGAAGGAGTCGTCCTGCGCGACGTCGTACCCGAGCGCGGCGAGGTTGTCGTTGAGCTGCTGCACATCGGTGCCCGTCAGCCCGCGTTCGAGCGAGCGCCACATCGGCACCGTGCCGTGCATCGCCCGCACCCCGCGCTCGTCGACCGCGTACAGGAACTCGTCGCTCCTGATGACCTGCCCGGGCGCGGGGAGCCAGGTCAGCGTGCCCGAGGCGGCGCCGGGGACCCCGGTGGCCGTGCCGTACCCGAGGGTCCCGGCGAACACCTTCGAGTCCGTCAGGTCGCCCTTCTTGACCGCGGCGGTCGGGTGCTGCTGCTTCCCGGACTCGGCTGCTGCCGAGGACGGCGCAGCCTGCAGGTCGATGAACAACCACGTGCCAGCGCCTGCGGCGAGCACCGCGACGAGGCACGCGCTCGTGACGAGCGCTCGACGCCTGGTCAGGACGGTCGTCACGGCTGCACCGTCGTGTTCGAACCGGAGCTGCCGCCCTTGCCCAGGACCTCGTCGAAGCACGTCGACGACGCGTCCTGGAACGCGTCCTGGTCGTCGGGCCGGTACGTGGACATCGCATCGTCACCATCGGGGTAGTCGGCGAACCCGTTCTCACGGATGCACTCCGCGATCCGCTTCCGCTGTTCCGGCGTCCCGGCGGGCTTCGCCGCCTGGAACCCCTCACCGGCTCCGGCGTCGCCCATGCACTCCTGCAGGTCCGCCTTCCACTGTTCGTCGTCGATGCCGTCGGGAGCCGACAGGGACAGGGTGTTCCCACCCGACGACGGATCCGGCATGTCGTACCCGTGGTCACGCATGCAGGACGCGAGCGAGGCCCCGGCCCCCTTGCCGCCGCCCGAGGCCGTGTCGGTCGATTCGGTCGACGGCGCTCCGGAACAGCCGGCGAGGAGGCCGGGCAGGAGCACGACGGCTGCGGCGACGGCGACGATGGTGGTGGTGGTGGTGGTGGTGGTGGAGTGTTTCGTGGATGGCTTCATGGGACCAGCACAGCGGACCCGGTGTTTCGTCCCCGGTACGCGTGGGGTCACACCGACGAAACGTCGATGCGCAGGCCGCCCTCACGGCGCGCGGTGACGACGAGTCGCCACCCGTGCGCGTGCACGATGGACGCGACGATCGACAGGCCGAGGCCGCTGTGCCGGCCGCCGGATGCGACCTCGGGGCAGCGTCGGAACGGTTCGACGAGCAGTGGCGCGACCTCGTCCGGCACGACCGGCCCGGAGTTCTCCACGACGAGGCCGTCACCGCGCGTGGTGACGCGGACGAAGCCGCCGGCTTCGTTGTACTCGACGGCGTTGCCGACGAGGTTGACGAGCAACTGCCGGACGAGCATCGGCTCACCGGTAATGGTGGGTCTGCCAGGAGGCGCGGCTCGGCCCTCGTGGGTGATGGTCACGCCCGCCTCGTGCGCACTCCCGGCGGCTCCCGCGACGACCTCGTCGGCGATGGCCACGAGGTCGATCGACGTCCCGACGCCTGCGAGCCCTCGATCGGCCTCCGCGAGCACGAGCAAGGACTCGACGAGGTGCTCGGTGCGCCGGTTCTGCGCGAGCAGTTCCTCGCGCACCACTCGGACGTCATCGGCGCCGGCACCGTCGTGCAACCCGATCTGCATCGCGGCACGCTGGACCGCGAGCGGGGTCCGGAGTTCGTGCGACGCCTGCGCGACGAACCGTCGCTGGCTCTCGAACGCGGTCTGCAGCCGGTCGAGCAGGTCGTCGACGGTGCCGGACAACCGTCGGAGTTCGTCGTCCGGGCCCTCGAGTGCGATGCGTTCGTGCAGGTTCGACGCCGTGATCCGGTTCGCCGTCGCGGTGATCCGGTCGATCGGTCGGAGCATGCGCCTGCTCACCAGCCACCCGACGCCACCGGCGACGAGGCCCGCCCCGGCGATGCCGATCGCGGACCACTGCCACTGCTGCACGGCGACGAGCCGGACCACCGCGACCGTGGTGGAGGGTGGTGCGTCGTTCGCTGCCGAGCGCTCGCCGATCGGCACCGGCGAGGCGGTCACGAACGTCTCCGCCGGGGAGGCACCGCGGATCGCCGTCGTGTCGAGACCCGCACCGACCCCGGCCAGGGACATCACGTTCGAGAACACCACCACCCCGGTGGCGAGCGCCATCGCCGCGAGCGCGAACGTCAGCGCCGTGCGGGCCCGGATGCTCCAGGTCCGCCGGAGCCGTCTCACAGCGCGTAGCCCTCGCCCGGGACCGTCCGGATCGGATCGGGGCGGCCGAGCTTCTTGCGGAGCTTCGACATCGTCACCCGTACGGCAGCGGTGAACGGGTCGATGTTCATGTCCCAGACCTTCTCGAGCAGTTCCTCGGCGGAGACGATGCGACCGTCGGCTCGCAGGAGCGCCTCGAGCACCCCGAGTTCCTTCGAGGTCAGGTCGAGCGGTCGGCCGTCACGGGTGACCATCCGACGGTTCGTGTCGAGGACGATCCCGACGCGTTCGAGCACGGGCGCGACCGGGGCCACGCTGCGCCGACCGAGCGCGCGCACCCGGGCGACCAGTTCCGGGTACTCGAAGGGCTTCGCGAGGTAGTCGTCCGCGCCGAGTTCGAGCCCGTTGACGCGGTCGGTCAGGGTCGCCGCCGCGGTGAGCATGAGGATGCGGGTCAGGCTGCCGCGCGACGCCAGCCGACGTGCGACCTCGTCGCCGTGCACCCCCGGGACGTCACGGTCGAGCACCACGACGTCGTAGTCGTTCACCGCCAGCAGTTCGTCGGCGTGGTCGCCACGGTAGGTGACGTCGACGGCCATGTCCTGCCGCGACAGGCCCTTCGCGACGAGGTCGGCGAGGGCTGCTTCGTCATCGACGACCAGGACCCGCACGGCTGGTCACGCGGCGGTGAGGTCGAGTGACACGACCCCCGCCGCCTCGTCGATGTGGACGATGAACTCGAGGCCGCCGCGGGCGGGAAGGCCGGTCAGGGGAACGGTGTCGGTGCTGAGTCGATCCATGGGTCGAGCATTTCACGTACCGCGTTTCGTCCACATAACGTTTCCGTATCAGTGGTCACGCGTCGAACGGCACCTCACCGTGGTCGCTCACGCCGGCGCGCTGGCGGTACGCCAGGTGTCCGCCGAGGTACCCGCCCACCCCCACGACACCGAGCGCGGCGAACCCGAGCAGCTTGCCGGCGCCGTGGTTGCCGTTCTTGCGCTGCCACCACGACAGGCCGTACAGCGAGATGCCGACCCAGTTGACGGCCTGGTGCACCCATCCCGTGCGCAGCTGCTCGCGGTCGAGTTCGGACCAGTCCACGTACCCGGCGAGGCTCGCGCTGCCGGACGACACCAGGCCGACGCCGACGAGGGTCTTCGCGGCCTTCGCGTTGCCCTTCCCGCCGAACACGTCGAGCACGGCGGCCGAGATCCAGGCCCCGAGCGGTACCTGCACCATGAGCGGGTGCAGCGGGTGCCCGAACGGCACACCGTGCAGCAACTGCCGCAGGGCCTTCGGCCGGGCGAGGGCGTTCACGACCGAACGGTCGATGTCGACGGCCTTGTCGAGCACGCTCGAGTGCTCGACGGTGTCGGTGAGGCGACGGATCGCGCGGATCTCAGGCATGCCCTGCAGCCAACCCGGGAGGCCCGTGCCGGGTCCCAGGAACCGGCACCGGGCCTCCCGTCGGTCACCCCACCCACCGCGGCCGCCGCCTACTCCTCGACGACCTCCGCCAGCTGGAACGGCTCGACGGTCAGACCGTCGCCGTCCTCGGCGACGTCGACCCGGACGGTGTCGCCGTCTCGGACGTCACCGGACAGGATCGCGCGCGCCAGCTTGTCGTCGATCTGCCGCTGCATGAGGCGGCGGAGCGGCCGTGCGCCGTAGAGCGGGTCGTACCCGCGTTCGGCGAGCCAGCCGCGCGCCTCGGGCGTGACCGCGAGTTCGAGCCGGCGGTCGGTCAGGCGTCGGGCGAGCCGGTCGACGTAGAGCGACACGATCTGACCGAGGTCGTCGGCCGTCAGGGCCTGGAACACCACGATGTCGTCGAGGCGGTTGATGAACTCCGGTCGGAACGCCTGCTGCACGAGCTCGCGCACGGCGTCGTCGCGCTGCTCGTCCGTCAGCGTCAGGTCGGTCATGAACTGCGAGCCGAGGTTCGACGTCAGCACGAGGATCGTGTTCCGGAAGTCGACCGTGCGCCCCTGCCCGTCCGTCAGCCGGCCGTCGTCGAGCACCTGGAGCAGCACGTCGAACACCTCGGGGTGCGCCTTCTCGATCTCGTCGAGCAGGATGACGGAGTACGGGCGACGCCGGACGGCCTCGGTGAGCTGCCCGCCGGACTCGTAGCCGACGTACCCGGGCGGGGCGCCGATCAGCCGCGAGACCGAGTGCTTCTCGCCGTACTCGCTCATGTCGATGCGGACGAGGGCCTTCTCGTCGTCGAACAGGAACTCCGCGAGTGCCTTGGCCAGCTCGGTCTTGCCGACGCCGGTCGGTCCGAGGAACAGGAACGATCCGGTCGGACGGTCAGGGTCGGAGATGCCGGCGCGGGTGCGACGGACGGCCTCGGACACGGTGTTCACGGCGGTGCGCTGCCCGATGATCCGGCGGCCGAGCTCGTTCTCCAGGTGCAGGAGCTTCTCGGTCTCGCCCTGCAGCAACCGGCCGAGCGGGATGCCCGTCCACTGCGCGATGACGGCGGCGATGTCCTCGTCGGTGACGCTGTCGTTCACCATGCGGTCGGCGGACTCGGCCTGCTCGGCGGCCGCGAGCTCCGCTTCGATCCGGGGCTTCTCGGCGTACTCCAGGCGCGACACCGTCGCGTAGTCGGCTTCGCGCTGGGCTCGCTGGCTGCGCATGTTCAGGTCGTCGAGCTGCTGCTTCAGCTCACCGATGCGGTTCAGGCTCGCCCGCTCGGCCTGCCAGCGCTGCTCGAGCTCGCCCAGTCGTTCCTCGCGCGTGCGGAGTTCGTTCCGCAGGGTCTCCAGCCGGGCCTTCGAGGCGTCGTCCTTCTCCTGCTTGAGCGCGAACTCCTCGACACGCAGCCGGTCGACGTTGCGCTTCAGTTCGTCGATCTCGACCGGACTGGAGTCGATCTCCATGCGGAGCCGACTGGCGGCCTCGTCGATCAGGTCGATCGCCTTGTCGGGCAACTGCCGGCCGGAGATGTACCGGTTCGACAGGCTGGCCGCTGCGACGAGCGCGGAGTCGTTGATCGTGACCTTGTGGTGCGCCTCGTAGCGCTCCTTGAGCCCGCGGAGGATCGCCACGGCGTCCTCGACGCTGGGCTCCCCCACGTAGACCTGCTGGAAGCGTCGCTCGAGGGCGGCGTCCTTCTCGATGTACTCGCGGTACTCGTCGAGCGTCGTCGCCCCGATGAGCCGCAGTTCGCCGCGCGCGAGCATCGGCTTGAGCATGTTCGAGGCCGCGACGGACCCTTCGCCGCCACCGGCGCCCATCAGGGTGTGCAGCTCGTCGATGAACGTGATGACCTGGCCGTCGGAGTCGTTGATCTCCTTGAGCACGGCCTTGAGGCGCTCCTCGAACTCGCCGCGGTACTTCGCGCCCGCGATGAGCGAGGAGATGTCGAGCGAGACGAGCCGCTTGTCCTTGAGCGAGTCGGCGACGTCACCGGCGACGATGCGCTGCGCGAGCCCCTCGACGACGGCGGTCTTGCCGACGCCGGGCTCGCCGATGAGCACGGGGTTGTTCTTGGTGCGGCGGGTGAGCACCTGGCTGACGCGTCGGATCTCGGAGTCGCGTCCGATGACCGGGTCGAGCTTGCCGCTGCGAGCGATCGCCGTCAGGTCGACGCCGTACTGCTCGAGGGCGGTCTTCTGTCGCTCTTGCGAGTCAGGAGCACCCTGGAGGTTCGCCATGCGTTCCGTCCTTTCGTTGCGGTGGTGTTGTACTTGAGTCTACTGCACTCAACTTACGTCGGCGCCGGGAGATTCCGGATCCCGACGGCGCTGACGACCGCGCCGGCCAGCAGGAGGACCGCCATGACGACGACCGCCCGGTGCAGGCCGGCGACGCTCATCTCGCCGCCGAGGACCACGCCCGCGAGCGCGACCATCACCAACCCGGCGATCCGCGCGATCGCGTTGTTCACGGCCGACCCGACGCCGGCCTCGGACTGCGGCACCGACCCGAGCACGGCGCTGGTCAGCGGTGTCACCATGAGCGCGATCCCGAACCCGATGAGCACGAGGCCCGGGAACACCGCGATCCAGTACCCGTCCGGCTGCGCACCGACCAGCAGCATCAGGAGCGCACCGACCGCTGCCACCGCCGGGCCCGCGGCCATGAACCAGCGCGGCCCGAACCGTCCCGCCAGCCCGCCCACGGCCGAGGACACCAGCAGCAGGACCACCGTCGGGGGCAGCGTCGCCAGGCCGGCGAGCCAGGCCGGGAACCCCCAGACCTCCTGCAGGAACAGGGTGACCACGAAGAAGACCATGCTCAGGGCGCCGTAGATCGACAGGGTGGCGAGGTTGCCCACCGCGAAGTTGCGGGCCCGGAACAGCGCGAGCGGCACCAGCGGCGAACCGGTCGTCCGGGTCACGCGGAGTTCCCACGGCACGAAGGCCCCGAGTGCCAGGGCACCGAGCACGAGCGCGGTGACCACCACGGGCGCGCCCCACCCGAGCCGCTCCTGCTCGATGAGCCCGAGCACCGCCCCACCGACTCCGACGACCGCCAGCACGGCGCCGACCACGTCGATGCGCGGTCGGATCGCGGGGTGCACGTCACCGGTGATCCGCAGCACGAGCGGGATCGTCACCGCGATCGGGACGGCGGTCAGCACGAAGATCCACCGCCAGCCGATGCTGTCGACCACCAGCCCGCCGACCACGGGTCCGAGGATCGTCGACGCGCTCGACCAGGCGGTCCACGTGCCGATCGCCTTCGACTGCGCTGCCCCGCGGAACGCCGCCACGATGAGGGCGAGCGCGCTCGGGGTCACCAGGGCGCCGCCGACGCCCTGGAACGCCCGCGAGACGATCAGGAACTCCCCCGTCGGGGCGATCGCACACGCGACCGAGGCGATCCCGAACACGACGAGCCCCCACGTGATGATCCGGACCCGGCCGAACACGTCCGACAGTGATCCGGCGACGAGGATGAGCGAGCCGAGCGTCACCAGGTACGCGTCGACGGTCCACTGCTGCACGACGAGTCCGCCGCCGAGCTCCTGCCGGATCGCGGGGAGCGCCACGTTGACCACGCTCGAGTCCAGCCCGACGACGAACGACGACAGGATCGCCACCACGAGCACGGTGCGCCGGTCGTCCCGGAGCGGCGCGGTCGCGCGGGGTGCAGCAGTGGTCATGTGCTCATCCTGCGCCCCCTCGGACCGCTGCGCGCCCCGCACGACGAAGCCCCCGCGACCGGAGTGGTCGCGGGGGCTGCCGACAGGACGGGGCTGGGTGTCCTGAGCTGGTGTTCTAGCGCCGGGAGTCGGTGTTCGGCTGCGCGCTCGGGCCGGGGTTCAGGATCGGACCGGCAGCGGGCTCGGCGGGAGCGTTCGGCACGGTGCTGGTCGGGGCCGCGGTGTTCTGCACCGTGGTGTCGCCAGCCTGAGCCTTCTTCTCGTCGTCGGTCATCTCCTTCTTGAAGATGTTGATCGACTGCCCGAGGCCCTTGGCGAGCGCCGGGAGCTTCGTCGCGCCGAACAGCAGGATGACGATCCCGAGGATGATCAGCAGGTGTACGCCGCCGAGGTTTCCGAGCATCATGACTCCTTGATCTGGAACTGGTCGCCGTCCGCAGGTCTTCTTCGACCCACGCGGCGGAAGTCCGTGTTCCCCCCATCGTAACTCTCCCGCTCCCCGATGCCCAGGCCGGGACCCGGAACGGACACCGTTCGCACAGGGAAGGCGCCGGGCCGATCCGCCGCAGCGCCCTCAGTACGCGCCGCGCGACCGGAGCACCGACGGCACCGTCCGGGCGAGGATCACCAGATCGTGCAGGAACGACCAGTTCTCGACGTAGTGCAGGTCGAGCCGCACACCCTCGGCCCAGTCCAGATCCGACCGGCCACTGACCTGCCACAGGCCGGTGATCCCCGGCGTGACCAGGAGTCGGCGGTCGGCGAAGTCCTGGTACAGGGCGACCTCGCGCGGGAGCGCCGGGCGGGGTCCGACCAGGCTCATCGAACCGGTGAGCACGTTCCACAACTGCGGCAGCTCGTCGAGCGACGTCTTCCGCAGGAACGCCCCGACCCGGGTGACGCGTGGGTCGTCCTTCATCTTGAAGAGCGGGCCCGCACCCTCGTTCGCTGCCTGCAGTGCGGCCATCCGCGCTTCGGCGTCCACGCACATCGTGCGGAACTTCAGGATCGAGAACTCCGCGCCCCCACGGCCCACACGGGTCTGGCGGAAGAACACCGGACCGCGGTCGTCGAGCCGGATGACGAGCGCGATCACCGCGAGCACGGGCGCCAGCAGCAGGAGACCGAAGCCGGCTCCGACGACGTCGAGCAGACGCTTGCCCGTGCGACGGCGGTAGTCGGGGGTCTCCACGTGCATCAAGGGCAGGCCGTCGACGGGACGCTCGTGCACGCGACCTGCGGCGATGTCCGCGAGGGGCGACGACACGACGAGCTCGACGCCGTGCTCCTCGAGTTGCCACCCGAGGCGGCGCAGTCGCTCGTGCCCGCCGCGTACGGCGCCGGCGACGACGACCGCCGAGACTCCCTCGGAACGAGCCAGCGCGAGGACGTCGTCGATCCCGCTGACCACCGGGACGGACGCCGAACCGAGGTCGATCGTCGCGCCCACCGGCTCGCAGTCGGTCACGACCGCGCGGACCCGGTACCCGGCGCTGGGCGTCGCGGCGATCCGTCGCCCGACGTAGCGGACGTCCTCGGTGTCACCGACGATCAGGACGTCCTGCAACCGTTGCCCGCGAGCACGACTGCGCGCCAGGACGGTGCGGACGGCCTTCCGCCCGACGGCGAGGAAGAGGAGCCCGAGCGGGAAGGCGATGGCCACGTACCCCCGGGCCAGGTCGAGCTGCGCGGCGTACGCCACGACCGCCACCACGGCGACGGCGACCAGACTCGCGGTGACGAGCCGGCGGTACTCGTCACTGCCGATGCCGGCGATGCGTGGGTCGCGGGTGCGGAACATCGACAGCAGGGCCATCCAGACCAGGATGATCACCGGAGCCGTCGCGAACTCGATCCAGCCGGCCTGGGGTCGCACGGCCGACAGCTCCCAGGGGAAGCGCACGACGTGGGCGACCGCGAACGCCAGGACCAGCAGTCCGACGTCCAGCAGGGCAACGGCGGGGGCGAAGCCTCGGCGACCACCCGCGGGTGCCGACGGCGGCGCGGTGGTCGGTGCGGCGGCGGGGGGAACGGTGATGGCAGCGGTGGGTGGGCGCATCGCGAGCGACATGGTGGGGTCCTCCTGTCGACCGGGCCGACGGGAGGTCGACCGGACGCCGGAGTCGTCGGGTCACGACAGCGAGCGGCGCACCACCAAATATATCACTGTGTCGTTCTGTATATCAATGTTCGAGTGCGCGATCCAGGCTCCACAGGACGGGTTCGGCACCGAGCGCGGGGATGTCGGCCTCGGTCACGCCGGTGAGCCGGAAGGTCACCCGCTCCCCGGGCAGCAGGGTCATGAACCCGCGGTCCACCGCACCGGCCGCGGTCACCCGGTCGGGCTGCACGAGCAGGTCGCGGACGAGCGTCTCGGCCTCGACGGTCAGGTCGAGCCCGCCGTCGACGGGCGAGAACGAGGTGCGGTACCGCGCGGGTTCCCACCGCACGTCGACGTCGGGGCCCGGTGTCCAGACCGCCCGACGCCAGTCCATGTCCGCCACGATGAGCTCCCGCGCGGGGTCGTCGACCACGCCGACGGACTCGGGCAGGGCGACGACGGCGACGCCGGCGGACGACAACCGCACGGGCAACGACGCCTCGGCCAGGATCGTGCCGGCCGTGGTGACCCGTCGCACGCGCACCACGCTGTCGTGGCCGCCGCGCGTGGACCGGACGGCGACCTCGACGGGCGAGGACCCGAACGCACCGGGCGAGACGCCGAGGGACAGGGTGTCCGCCACGTCGCCCAGATCAGCCGTCTCGCCTGCGGAGGCCGAGTGGCCGGGGTGATCCGGGCCTCCCGTCCGATCCGCACCGGACGCGACCGGCGAGGCGGGCGCGACCGCTCCGGAGACCGGTGAGACGGGCGACGACGCCGGCGAAGCAGCCGGCCCGGAGACGGCGGACGGCGCGACCGCCACCCGCGACACGGGACGGATCGTCAGCAGGACGTCGTCGTACAACCGACGCAGCTCGTGCGCGAGCGGCTTCAGCCGCCCCGCCGAGTCGATCGCCGACCACGACGACACCGGCCACAGGTCGTTGAGCTGCCACATCACCACGCCCGTGTTGCGCGGCCAGTGGGTGCGCCAGTGCTCGACGCCCGTCGCGATGGCCCGAGCCTGCTGCAGCTGCGTCAGGTAGTGCCACGCATCGAACGAGAAGGGCCCCGTGCCGAACCGGGGCTCGATGCCGCGGGCCAGCTTGCCCATCCCGTCGGCAGCCTTCTGGTGGTGCACGACCCCGGGTGCGTCCTGCGACAGCACCTCGTCCGCGACCCCGTCCCGCAGCGTCCGCCAGGCGGGCGGCGCCTGCCAGCCGAACTCGGACACGAACCGCGGCACGGATCCGCGGTAGGCGGTGTCGGGCAGGCGGTTCCAGGCGTCCCACGAGTGGTGCGTCTCGTGGTCGACGTCGTTCGCGGGCAGCGACTCGGCGCCCGACCACGGCGACGCCACGGTGTAGAAGCGCGACGGGTCGACCGCGTCGACGATCGTCGGCAGCAGGTCGAGGTAGTAGTCGAGGCCCCAGCCGCGGTCACCGAGCGAGTCCGCCCAGCCGTCCACGTCGTGCAGCCAGATGTTCTCGTTGTTGCCGTTCCACAGCACCAGCGAGGGGTGCCGCGCGAGGCGGGCGACGTTGTCGCGGGCCTCGGCGATGACCTCGCTGCGGATCGGTTCGACCTCGGGGTACGCCGAGCACGCGAACGGGAAGTCCTGCCAGACGAGCAGGCCGAGTTCGTCGCAGACCTCGTAGAAGTCGCGCGACTCGTACACACCGCCGCCCCACACGCGCACGAGGTTCGTACCGAGCGAGGCCGCCGCGGTCAGACGGGACTGCAGGCGCGCGCGGTCGACGCGGGAGATGATCACGTCGTCTGGGATCCAGTTCACCCCGCGCACGTCGATCAGGGTCCCGTTGACGTGGATGCCGAACGGGCGCCCCATGTCGTCGACCTGCGTGTCGATCCGCGTCGACCGGAAGCCGGTGCGGAACGTGTCGCGGTCCAGGACCTCGCCCTCGACCGTCTGCAGTTCCACGACCACGTCGTACTGCGCCTGCGCACCGTAGCCGCGGGGCCACCAGCGCAGCGCCTCGGGCACGCGCACCGTGACGACGGTCTCGTCGTCCTTCGGCGTCAGCTGCGCCCGCGACCGCTGGCGCGTCGGCGTGCCGTCCTCCTTCAGGCCGCTCACGGTCACGACGAGCACCAGGTCGTCGTCCTCGCCGTCCTGGTCCAGGTCGTTGAGGCCGGAGCGCTCGACGGTGATGTGGGCGTCGAGCACGCCCTCGCCGGCCTCGACGTCGACGAGCGGGCGGACCTCGCGCAGCCGCGCGGTCGACCACCGCTCGATCGCGACCGGTCGCCAGGGACCGCTCGTGACGGCGGTGAGCCCCCAGTCCCAGCCGAAGTTCGAGGCGTTCTTGCGGATGTACGGGAAGGGCTCGTCGTACGGGCCCGGCATGCTGCCGGCCTTCGCGGCGACCCGGCCGGCCTCGCGGTACGGCGACTCGAACAGGATCTCGAGGTCCTTCGTCGTCGCGCCGGACCCGGTCTGCACGCGCGCGTCGAAGCGGTAGCGGCGGTGCATGTTCCGGGTCGTGCCCACGACGACGCCGTCCAGGCTCAGTTCGGACACCGTGTCCAGGCCGTCGCAGACCAGGTCGACACGCTCGTGGCCGCGCGGGTCGACGTCGACCGCGGTCCGGTAGGCCCAGTCGGCCCGGCCGACCCACTTCGCCGCCTGCTCGTTCAGGTGGAAGGTCGGGTCCGGCAGCAGGCCCTCCCGCTCCAGGTCGGTGTGCACCTGCCCCGGCACCGTCGCCGGGATGCTGCGTCCCGCGACGCCGTCCGGCGCGCCGGTTCCTCCGGCCATGGTCACGGTCCAGCCGTCGCGGAGTTCCTCGCGTTCGAGGGTCATGCAGGTCCTTCTCTTCGGCGGACGGGGTGTCCGTCGCCTCGGTCGGGACGCCGGCCGGTGGCCCGCCCCGTGGCCGGTTGGTCGGCCTGGAGGCGCGGCACCGGTTGCCCGGGCGTCGTCACGTCGCGCGCGCGATCGGGTGGCGCTCGCGCGTGGGGGTGCTCGGCGATGCTAGTACGGGATGCTTTCGGCAACCTACGTGGTGACAGCGCGACTTCGTGGTGACAGCGCGGTCTCGCGCGTGCAGGGTGGGGAGGTGATCACCGTTGCACTCGCCAGGACCCTCCGCGACGCCGGCCTGCGCTGGCACCCCGAGACGGGCGACCGGTTCGTCATCGACAAGCCCGAGGTGGACGAGGACGTCTACACCGTGTCCGAGATGACCGTCGAACGCCACGACTCCCCCACCGGCACGATCCTCGGCTTCAACGGGACGACCGAGTGGGCGCTCGACTCCGTGACCGCGTCGGAGTCGCTGTGGCTGCCGCGTGAGGACCAGTTGCGCGAACTCCTCGGGCCGTCGTTCATCGGGTTGACCCGAGTGTCGGTGAACGGCCGGATCGTCTACACGGTCACCGCGACGATCGCCGGCGCGGACCGGAGCTTCGCGTCCGAGGTCCCCGCGATCGCCTACGGCCAGGCGCTGCAGGCGTACATCGCCGCTGCGCTGGAGTGACGGACCGCCCCTGTCCCTGGGCTGGGACAGGGGGCGGTCCGTGTTGGCTGCGCTGTGTCGTGCCGGCGCCGCTGCGCGTCAGACCTGGCGGTCGTCCGGGCGGCGCTGACGGCGCCAGAGCAGCAGGACCGCTCCGGCGAGCAGGAGCACGATCGTCGCGGGGACGCCCATCGCGAGGACGGTCGATCCGGTGAACGCGAGTTCCACCGGCGCGGCGGAGGGCTTCTCGGCGGCGGGCACGGGCTGCGGCTCGGCGTGCAGCTTCGTGTGCACCTCGAGCGAGAACACCCAGACCGGCTTCGTCGACGCCGCGGCGGTGGTCACGCCGAACGTCGCTGGCGTCGCGGTCTGCCCCGTGCTCGCAGCACCCGGCTCCTCGGTCGTGGCACCGTCGGCGCGCGTGACCTGGCCGGCCACCTGACCGGTGATCGCGACCTCGCCGGTCGCTGCTTCTTCCTCGGTCACGACGTGCGCGTCGCTCTCGCACGTGGCACGCTGCCCCGGCTCGACCGTGGACTCCTCGCAGGTCACCGCGGGCATGCCCTCGGCCTGCTGCAGGTCGTGCACCGCGAGGTTGCCGGTGTTGAGCACCTCGTAGCGGACAGACACGCGGTCGCCCGGGCGCAGCACGTGGTCATCGGCGACGACCTTCGTGCTGCCGTCGGTTCCGTGCAGCACCGGCTCGGCGGACAGGTCGAGGGCGCTCTTCGCCGTCAGGCCGACCTGGACCTCGTCGCGCGAGGTGACGGAGTCTCCGGCGGGACCGGTCGCGTCGAGCACCGCTGCGACCGTCACTGTGCCGTGGTCGACGTCCGCCTGGGTGAGCACGTACTGCGGGGTCGTGCAGTCGATCGACGCACCCGGTGCGACACCCTCGCCGACGCACTCGACCGGTAGACCGGCGAGTTCGACGACCTCGGCGCGGGTCCCCGTCAGCGTGACGTTCCCCGCGTTGGTGGCGCGGATGCCCACGCTCACGTGGTCACCGGCGCGCGGCGCCTCGTGCTCGGACTCCGCCAGGTGCGCGGTGACCTGGACCTGCACGCCCGGGGCGCGCTCGATCGCAGTGCCGGCCTTCGCGCCGGCAGTCACGGTCTGGTCGTCCGGGCCGACGGCCGCTGCGGTGAGGGCGAACTGCACCTTGCCCGCGTCGACGTCGCCCTGGGTGAGCGCGTACTCCGCCGCTGCGCAGTCCGCCGAAGCACCGGGAGCGACCCGCTCGGCGGGGCAGGCGACCGTCGTGCCGGCCCGCTCGTCGACGATGCCGCTCAGGTCGTGCACCGTGACGTTGCCCGTGTTCGTGATCGACATGCGGACCGATGCCGTGTCGCCCGCGGTCGGGGCTCCGTGGTCGGTGTCGTCGAGCGCAGCCGTGGCCGTCGTCGTGATCGACGGCGCTCGCACGATCGAGAGTGTCGTGTCGGCACGGGCCTCGACGCGCTGACGGTCGGCACCGGTCGCTGCGCTCGACAGCACGAACCGGACGGCACCGCTGTCGACGTCGCTCTGGGTGAGGGTGTACTCGGACACCTCGCACGTCACCGCGGCGCCCGGGGCGAGATCGTCGTCCGGGCAGTCGACCTCGAGGCCCGCACGGTCTTCGACCTTGCCGCGGATGCCCGTGACCGTGACGTTGCCGGTGTTCCGGATCGTCATCGTGACCGTCGCGGTGTCGCCGGCCAGGGGGACCTCGTGCTCGTTCGCATCGAGGACGCTCGTCGCCGACACGGCGATGGCCGGCGCGCTGACGAGCTCGACCGCCACGGTGTCCGATGCCTGGGCACGCGAACCGCCGGGGCCGTTCGCGTTGACCGTGAGCGCGAAGTCGACGGTGCCGGCGTCGATCTCGTCCTGCGTCAGGACGTGGTCGCCGACGGAGCAGGTCGCCGCGGCGCCGGGGGCGAGCGCACCCTCGGCGCACTCCACGTCCAGGTCGCGGCCGTCCACCTCGGCAGCGAGGCCCCGCAGGGTGGTGTTGCCGGAGTTGCGCGCCGAGACGGACAGCTCGACGTGGTCACCGGCCTTCGGCGCGCGGGACTCGTCGGCCAGGCCGGCGGTCGCGGTCGCGACGATGCCGTGCTGGCGGTCGACGGTCACCGACGCAGAGTCCGAAGCAGTCACGCGACGGTCGTCGGGTGCGGTGGCGGTCGAGGTCAGGGCGAACCCGACCGTGCCGGCGTCGATCTCCCGCTGGCTCAGGGTGTGGTCCGGAACGGTGCAGTCGACGCTCGCGCCGGGTGCGAGCGGGGAGGTCGGGCAGGAGACGGGCATGCCGTCGCGGTCCTCGACCTCGGCGGCGACGTCGCGGAGCGTGACGTTCCCGGTGTTGCGTACGGCGACGCTCAGCGTGACCTCGTCACCGGGAGCGGGGGTCTTGCCGGCGGTGTCGAGCGCCGGGGTGACGGTCGTGGCGAGCGCGGGGGCCTGGGCGACCGTGGTCTGTGCGGTCCGGGCGTCACCACGGACCGGCTGACCGGCGGCGTCGACTGCGGTCATCGTGGCGACGAACGTGACGGTGCCGCGGTCGACGTCGTGCTGCGAGACGGGGTGCGAGCCCTCGACGGCGCACTCGATGGACGCGCCGGGCGCGAGGCGGGTCGGCGGGCACGCGACGGTCATGCCGGGCTCGTCGGCCACGGTCACCGCGAGGTCGCGGATCGAGACGTTGCCCTCGTTGGTCACCGTCACCGTGAGCCCGATGTCGTCACCGACCGCGGGGGCACCGCCCCGCACGACGGGCGTGATGGCGAGCAAGGCGCGCGAGGTGGTGCTCGAGGTGGGGACGGTGGCGGTTGCGCTGGCCGTCACGGCCTGGCCGGCGCGCGATCGTGCAGAGACCGTGGCGGTGTCGTCGATCGAGCCGTGGTCCAGGTCGTCCTGCGTGACCGGGCGGGGAGCGGTCGCGCACGCGGCGGATGCTCCGGGGGCGAGCTGCCGCACGTCGCAGTCCGCGTCGCCGTTCGGGCTGGTCAGCGTGACGTCCCGCACCAGGACGTTGCCGGTGTTGTCGACGGTCGTGCGGAACGAGACGGTCTCGCCGAGGTCGGCGACGGCGTCACCGTTGCCGCCGGACAAGACGGCCTGGTCGGTGACGCGCAGCTCGTTCACCTCGGGGGCGAAGGTGATGCTCGCCGAGCCGGTCGGCAGGTCGACGCCGGTGCGCTCGGTCACGGCGTCTGCACCGATCGTGTACGTGCCGGGAGCCGAGGCGCTGACGTCGAACGTCACCGTGCAGTCCGGTGCGTCGATGTCCAGGTCGCCCGACGCACCGATGGTCGTGGCATCTGCCTCGACGTCGAGGTCCGCCGCGGCGCAGGTGGTCGCGACCTTCGGGTCGGACGCGACGCTGAGGCCTTCGGGCAGCGCCTCGGCGAAGGACCAACCGGGCTTCGAACCGTGCTCGCTCGTGTTCACGACGCGCGCCGTCATGCGCGCGGTGTCCCCGACGATCGGGGCGCCGGAGAACTCGTTCGCCAGGGTCGGGGTCGAGTCGACGATCGTCACTCGGTCGATCGCGCCGTCGTTGCCGCTGTAGGACGACTGGGCGTTGCGGAGACGCCATCGCAGGGTGTCGCCGGAGAAGAGCACGCCGCCGTTCGAGACGAACTCGCCGCCCTTGTACGTGTTGCCGCCCGCGGTGAAGGTGCTCGAGCGAGGGTCGTTGCAAGGGTCGAGGGGACGCTCGGACACCGGGTGCTCGGCAGATCCGTCCACCAGCAGGAAGTCGAGCAGCGGGTGGTCGAACCCGACACAGCTTCCGGCGGCGGCGCTGACACCGAACGAAACGAAGCGTCCGGTCTGCCCGAGCGAGAAGTCATCGCGCGACTCGATCTGAACGGCGTTCCGCGGCAGGTTGCGCGACGCGGTCCAAGCACTCACGACGTGGTTGGTCTCCGGGTCCTCGCCGGTGATCTGCCCGAGGACCGACCCGAGCTGCTTGAGCTGGGGGTTGGCGTCGCAGGACGCCATGTCGGAGCTGCTGGCGCTCGTGACGATGCCGTTGCACTCAGCGGCGTTGATCCACGCCGGGTCGGCCGTGTAGGTCTCACCGTTCGCGCCCTTGTACGCGTTCAACAGCACCGGCGTCGTCGTGACGCTGTTCTCGAAGTCCTCGACGAACAGGATCGTGGAGTCGGCGGCAGAGTCGGTCCGTGCGGATCCGGCGTCGGCCGCGGGGGCCGGGACTGCCGTGGCGGCGAGCGGGGTGGCGAGCGCGGCGACCAGGCCGGCCGCGGTCGCCACGGCGGCGACGCGCGGCGCGGTGCGCGCACGAGGGCGTCGTGAAGCGTGTCGGTTCATCACGCCAGAATACCAATATTCTGCATTTGACTTGAACGGGCCTGGGAGCGAGCGGAATGCCTGGGAGCTGGTCGGGTGTTGTCTGGACTCATGACCGTTCCGAACATCACCCTGAACGACGGCAAGACCATCCCGCAGCTCGGCTTCGGCGTCTTCCAGATCGACCCTTCGTCGACCAAGGAAGCGACGCTCACGGCGCTCGAGGTCGGCTACCGCCACATCGACACCGCCGAGATGTACGGCAACGAGAAGGAGGTCGGCGAGGCCATCGCGTCGTCCGGCATCCCTCGTGACGAGATCTTCGTCACCTCGAAGCTCAACAACGGCTTCCACGACCCTTCGGCAGCTGCCGAGAACGGCAAGAAGTCGGCCGACCTGCTCGGCGGCTACACCGACCTGTTCCTCATCCACTGGCCGCTGCCCACCGTCTCGGACTTCGTGCCGACGTGGAAGGCGCTCGAGGAGCTCTACGCCGCTGGCACCTCCCGCTCGATCGGCGTCAGCAACTTCCAGGCCCACCACCTGCGCCGCCTGCGTGCCGAGACGGACGTCCCGCCGGCCGTGAACCAGATCGAGGTGCACCCGTACCTGACCCAGGACGAGCTCCGCGCCGTGAACAACGAGCTCGGCATCGCGACCGAGGCCTGGTCCCCGATCGCCCAGGGCCTCGTGCTCGACGACGAGACCATCACCCGCATCGCCGGCGCCACGGGCAAGAGCCCGGCGCAGGTCGTGCTCCGCTGGCACATCCAGCGCGGCGACATCGTGTTCCCGAAGTCGGTCACGCGTGCCCGCGTCGAGGAGAACTTCGCGATCTTCGACTTCGAGCTCTCCGACGAGGACATGACGGACATCACGACTCTCGACAAGGGCCACCGAACGGGTCCGGACCCGGACACGTTCGACTACGTCCCGGCCTGATCGCTCGGAACACACGACGAAGCCGCCCGGGGAGACCCGGGCGGCTTCGTCGTCTCCGTCGCGTCCGGAGTCGTACCGGTGTGGATCAGGCGTCGGCGTCCGGGCCCACCTCGAGTCGGCGACGTCGAAGCGTCAGGAGCACGCCACCGGCGGCCGCGAGCCCCAGGCCGAGGACCGCTGCGACGAGCACCCCGTCGGAGCCCGTCCACGCGAGCCGGTCCGGTCCGCCGGACGACGGTCCGCCGACGGTCGACGCGTTCTGGGGACCGTCCCCGGGCCCAGCGGCGGAACCGGCACCCGGTACCGCGGTCGGATCGGCCGTCGGCCCCGCGGTCGGCGCCGTGGTCGGATCCGGCGTGGGTTCCGCCGTCGGCTCCGGCGTGGGCCCCGGCGTCGGGTCGACCGCACCGGCCTCGATCTCCACCCGGAGCTCGGCGGACGCGACCTGCCCGGCGTTCGACGTGATCTCGTACCGCACCGGCGACGCGACCCCGCTGAAGCCGTCCTCGGGCGTGAACGTCACCCGCCCGGCGTCGTCCACGACGTACGTGCCCTCGCCCGGAACGCGCAGCTGTTTGCCGTCGTCGGACAGCTCCGCACCGTCGAGTCCCTCGTCGGTGAGCCGCAGCGAGCCGAGGTCGGCACCGCTGCCGTCGAGCGCGTCGTTCCCCACGACGTCCACGACCACTGGTTCACCCTGCTGTCCGGTCGCAGCGTCATCCGAGGCGACGGCGTCCGGCAGCACGACGTCGAACGCGATCGTGTCCGTGTTGTTCGTCAGGTCGACGTCGCTCACCGAGCCGTCCCGCGCGACCGCGGCCCGCCCTTCGTCGAACCGGCCGGTGGTGAAGTCGGTGACACTCTCCACCGGCGCCGAGTACGTCCCGCTCCTCGTGGTCGCCGGCACGGTCCCGCGGGCCAGCAACTCGATCTGTCCTCCGGGCGGCGCCGTCCAGTCGGTCGCCACGACTCCTGCGCCCTGATCGGCACCGCACGACGCGCCGCCCGTGGCCTCGCACGACCAGGTGACGTCCTCGAGCGGGAGCGCATCGATCAGTGCCGTCGTCCGCGCCACTGCGTCGGTGGGCCCACCGATCGTGGCCGGCCCGTCGTTGACCGATCGGACGCGGAACGACACGTCGTCGCCTGAGGTCACCGGCCCCTCGGTGTCCACTGACGCCGTGGTCACGACGTCGGTCGGCTGTGTGGCCCGCACGTTGCGGATCTCGTGGAACTCGGCCCGCCCGCCGGTCGACGCGCTGAACCCGAAGCGCATCTGGCCGGGCAACGCCGTCGCCGGCAGGTCGGTCGAGATCAGGTGGTGCAGCTCCGCCGGCTCCGAGCCGACGGGGGTGGCGTCCGACATCGTGACGATGGCCGTGATGCCACCGGCGTCCCGGGGCACGACGTCGACCTTCACGTGCCGGTAGGTCGCCGTCTCGGCGTCGACGCCGCGGTCCTCGAGGAACCCGTCGCCGCGGTTGCCCGTCGTCGCCAGCACGGGGTAGCACTCAGCCTCGGCCCCGCGGACGGTGACGGCGTTCTGGATGAACTCCGGCAGCGCGAAGTTGCCGAACCGGTCGAACCCGACGCCGACGACACCGCCGTCCAGTCCTGCCGAGCAGGCGGACTTGCCGTCGAAGTAGCCGAGTCCGCCGCCCACGGGGCCGATGGAGTCGAGCGGCATCGCGGCGTCCTGCAGGAAGAACCCGATGCCGTCGGCGTACCCGGTGTCGGTGGGGCTCCACATCCGCTGGTCGAACTCGACGGTCAGTCCGTTGCTCGAGTCGTACGGCACCTCGTTGTACACCGCCGAGGCCATGTACTTGGCGTTGTCGGTCATCCGCAGCCACTTGCCCGCCGAGCCGTTCTCGACGATCGCGGCCTGCTGGTCGTTCGAGGCGATGCGAGCCCAACCCGACGGCATCGTGGTGCCGACGAGCAGGTCCACGAACGGATCGTGGACCGGGAACGGGTCGACGGCGTGGGCCGGTGGTGCATCTGCGACGACGCCCGCGCCGGCGACGAGCGCGCCCAGGGCGACCATCGGGACCAGCGCGACGGTGACGGCCGCGCGGGACGGACGGGCACGAGGCGGACGGGCCGGCGGTGGAAGAGCACGGGTGGAACGAGTGTGCATGGGAGTCCTCTCTGACGGTGCAGGAGACGACTGTGCACGGGCCGCGGAGTGGTCCTCAAGTATTATCCGTACGATATTCCGCGTTCGGTATGGCGGGCCTCAGTGCGGGGCAGCGACCGACGCCGTGACCGTGAACTTCGGGGTGCGCAGGACCTGCCGCGTCGGCCCGACCAGGCGCTCCAGTACCGGCCGGTAGCGCAGGTGCCCGTTCCACACGCACCACAGTTCGCCGCCGGGCTGCAGGACGGTGGCCGCGTTCCGGAACATCGCCTCGGCCGCGTCGGTGGTCACCGTGGTGTCCGCGTGGAACGGGGGGTTGCAGAGCACGAGCTGGGCGGACCCGACGGCGAGCTCGTCCCCGGCGTCGGTGCGCAGTGCCGTCACCCGGTCAGCGACGCCGTTCGCCTCGGCGGTCGCCCGTGTGGACGCCACCGCGATCCGGGACACATCGGTCGCGATCACCTTGACGTTCGGCCGCCGCAGTGCGATCGCCGCGGCGATGACACCGTTGCCGGACCCGAGGTCGACGACGGTCCGCGCGGTCGGCACCGCGGCGTCCATCGCCGCGAGCAGCACCCGGGTGCCCTGGTCGAGCGAGGTACCGGCGAACACCCCGCCGTGCGCGACGAGCGTCATGCCGAGGTCGTCGACGTGCACCGATCTGGGCCAGGGATTGGTCGCGGCCGCACGGTTCGCCTGGGCACGCAACGGGTCCTGCGCGATGAGCAGGCGCGACTTCCCCCGCCCCCGCGAAGCCGTGACCTCGCCGAACGAGCGGCGCAGCACGTCGTTCTGCGACAGGTTCATGTACTTGACGTTGCCGCCGCAC
This sequence comes from Curtobacterium sp. 18060, assembly GCF_902706105.1. Taxonomy (NCBI): domain Bacteria; kingdom Bacillati; phylum Actinomycetota; class Actinomycetes; order Micrococcales; family Microbacteriaceae; genus Curtobacterium; species Curtobacterium sp. 18060. The sequence continues at coordinate 25,295 of NZ_CACSJV010000031.1, forward strand.
AGCAGCACGACGTCGGGAGCGGCGAACCGCGCGACGGCCCGGGCGATCTCGTCGAGGCGGTCGTGTGACTTCGACAGCCGCAGCACGACGAGCCGGACGTCGCGGAAGGCGTCCTCGAGCGAGTCCGGATGGTGGAAGCCGCGGAGCCCGAACGTGCCAGCGTTGGCCTCGAGCGCGCGTTCCCCGACGAGCGAGTCCTGCACGACCCGGATGTCCGATGCGCCGTACTGCGTGATGAGCCCGAGGGTCAGGACTCCAAGACGGTCATCGACGACCGCCACCTCGCCGGGCTGCCGCAGGGCGTCCCCGTGCACGTGCGGCGCCTCGTCGATCAGGAACCGGTCGGTGCCGTCGATCGCGATGAGGTCCGGGGCGGTGTCGTCGCGGCGGCGGAAGAGGTCGGCGAAGTCTGGCACCGCGTCAGCGTACCCATCCCTTGACGGCGGACCTCGCAGCGGCGCGGACGACCGCGTCCAGTTCACGCGGACCAGCGTGCGACTGCACGTCGCCGCCCGAGCTCCACGACGGCAGGTCGGTCCGGGGGCGCTCCTCGTTGCAGGGGACTCAGCCGGTGGTGCCCTCCGCACGCAGCTCCAGCGACGAGTCGCCCGCGACCGCGTCGGCCGGGACACGGACGACCGGCTTCCAGCGAAGCGTCGAACCCGGGGGCATCGAGAACCCCGAACCCGTCTGCAGCGTGAACCGCATCGTCGTGCCGCCGTCGGCGAGCGTCCCGCCCCGCAGCACGAGGTTCGCGCTCGTCCGCCAGTCCTCGCCCGGCTTCCGGTACATGCCGGCGAGCGTCGACTGCCCGGGTGCGAAGGTCGTGCCGTCCGGACTGGTCAGCGTGATCGCCCCGGTGATCGTCGAGATCTGGGCGTGGACCTGCAACCCGGCCTCGACCTCGACGTCGGCGCCGCGGGTCAGGGCGGTCTTCGGGCCCTGCAGTCCGGACAGGGACTGCCACCCCGGGATCGCCTCGGGCGCGGTCAGGTGCAGTTTGCCGTCCGCGATCCGGAACGCCTGGGGCGCGCTCGAGTCCGAGATGAGCGAGTCGGAACGGTACGCGGCGAGGAGCGTCGGTTGCGCGTGCAGGACGAGCACGAACTCGCCGTCCGCGTACGGGCGGTCCCGGAAGGTCTCGTCGAGGACCTTGCCCGTCTGGTTGCCCTGCACCGTGCCCGTGGCGAGTACCGTGCCGTCCGCCGCGAAGTGCGTGACGGTCAGGTAGGCGTTCGATCCCCAGGACCAGTGCGCGTCGTAGGACGTGACCGCCCGCCACCGGAGTTCCTCGTTCCGCTGATCGAGCCACAGGTCGCCGACGACGCGGTTCGACGCCCCGCGCAGCACGATCGAGTCCCCGCCGACGGCCGCAGTCCTGACGACGATCGTGTCCTCGGCGCCGGTGTCGCTCCGGAGCCGCACGAGGAGCCGTCCGGTGTCGGTACCGACGGCATCGGCGACCGCTGCGGCGTCCACGGCGGTCGCGCTCCCTCGGCCGCTCGCGGTCCCGAGCCCGGTGACCGTCGGCGCGGCGACCACGTGCTCGCCGACTGGCACGGGCGACACTGCTCCGGTGACCACGCCGACCGGCGGGTCGTAGTCGGGGACGAGTCGTTCCACGATGCGGTGTCGTGAGTCGACGTTGTCCCAGATGGGCTCCCGCAGGTCGGGGAGCGCAGCGATGACAGCGCGGGTCGCGTCCGACATCGGGAACCCGAGCTGGTCGTAGAACGGCGCGAGGTCGCGGTCGGCCACCCGCGAGGCGACCTCGACGAAGATCGCGTGCTTGTCGTCGATGGTCAGGGCGTTCACGTTCGTCTTCGCCGCCTCGGCACGCAGCGCCGCGAAGAACCTCGGCAGGTAGCCGTCGCCGAACGCGCGGCGCAGCTGTTCCCATGCCAGGAGCCGGACCCGGTCGTGGGCGCCTTCCCAGTCCCGGTCCGCGATCGGTGTGGTGAAGTACCGCTCGAGGAGCGGGATGCTCTCGTCCCACCGGCTCCCGAACCCGAGTCCGTCCTGCACGGCGAGCGCGGACAGGTTGGTGATGGTCTCCGCGGTACCCGGGAAGATGTTGATCGGAGCTTCGTAGGTGTGGCCGATCTCGTGCCACAGCCCCCACAGCCCACTCAACGGAAGCCGGAAGAGATCGGCGGCAGCACCGGTGCCGGTCTGGAACATGATGCGCGCGTTGCTCGCGTTGGCGTACCCGGCACCGGAGTCGGGTGAAGCGATGTGGATCCGGTGCGGGTACTTGTGCGAGGTCCCGACGGCACGCTCGTCGAGGCCGTACGTCTCGTTCGTGAGCTCGATCACCCGGTCCCAGTTCGCGGTGCGCTCCGCGAGGTCGGCACCGGCGATGGCCGTGCCGGTCTTCGGCTTCTGGAAGTCGCCGAACATCCGGTCCGACACCACCTCGACGAACGGTGCATCGGCGAACCGCCGGAGGTCCGCTGCGAACGAGTCGGCGGTCGATTGGCCCCGGACGTAGGTCGGGACGGCAACACCGCCGGCGATCGTGACCGTCGCTTCTCCGGTGTCCGCCGCGCTGACCATCGAGACCATCCCGTCGTGCGGAGCCGTGACACGGTTCACGCCAGCGGTCAGTCGCGTCTGCTGGTACCCGACATCGGCGCCCGAGTTGTGCGCCGCGTACGGGCCGATCAGCCCGATGGCGACGTCCATCGCCGGCGCACCGGTCGGTACCGACACGGTGACGACGTCGCCGGCGGCGACGAACCGTCCGGCAGGCTGCAGATCACTGTGCCGGAACCGCCGTCCCTCTGCTGTGGCCGCGGCCGCAGCATCACCGATGCCGTGCACCAGGACGCTCGTCGCGTCGCCGTTCGCCGAGTGCTCGATCACCGTCTCGTGGACGTCGACTCCGCCGGTTGCCGCTGCGGCGACCCCGCCACCGATGGCGAGTGCCGTGACGATGAGGACAGCAGGGAGGGCAGGAAACAATCGCATGCAGATATTTTACATGCGGTATGGCGATTCGGGAAGGGTCAGCGCGGCCCGCGGTACAACACGATCTGCGTGTTCCGCTGCGGCCGCGCACCGGCCCGCAGCGACACCGCGGCCCCGGTGGTCGTCGCCGCGAACACCCGCGCGCCGGGCCGGTTGATGAGCTGGTCCGCCAACGCGGTCTCGAGCTCGCGCACCCGGTCGCGTAGGTCCTTGTTCTCGTTCTCCAGGTCGAGCACGCGCCGGATTCCCTCCAGCGACACCCCCTCGGAGCCGAGGCGCGCGATCTCGCGCAACTGCGCGACATCGCGCATCGAGTAGCGGCGGGAACCGCCGCGGGTCCGCCCGGGCACGACCAGGCCGAGCCGGTCGTACTGCCGCAGCGTCTGCGGGTGCATCTCGGACAGCTCCGCGGCGACCGCGATCGCGAAGACGGGCGAGTTCTCGTCCATGTCGGTCATGGCGTGTTCCTTCCGTCGTTCGCGTGGGGTGAAAACCAGCCTGGAGGCTCGGTGCGGCTTCCTGACGGAGCCGCACCGTTCCTCCAGGCCGGTCTACTGCTGTGGTTGCGTGACGCTAGTCGCCCGCCTTGGCGAGGATGTCCTCACGCGGGTTCTCGTCGGGCAGGGTCGCCGCGAGTGCCTCGACGGCCTCGCGCTGCTTGTCCGACAGGTGCGACGGCACCGCGACCTGGACGGTCGCGAGCAGGTCGCCCGTGCCGTTCTTCGTCGCCACGCCACGGCCCTTGACGCGCAGGACGCGACCCGACGGCGTGCCGGGAGCGATCTTCAGCTTGACGGGCGAACCGCCGAGCGTCGGGACCTCGATCGTCGCGCCGAGCGCTGCCTCGACGAACGTCACGGGGACGTCCACGCGGAGGTTCAGCCCGTCGCGCTCGAACACCGGGTGCTTGCGGACCGAGACGGCGACCACGAGGTCACCGGCCTCGCCGCCGTCGGGCGAGGGTTCGCCGCGGCCGCGGAGCCGGATCTTCTGGCCGTCTGCGACCCCCGCGGGGATGCGGACGTTCACCGGTCGACCGTTGCCCTGCGACAGCTTCACGGTGTCGCCGGCGATCGCGGTGGTGAAGTCGAGCGTCGTCGACGCCGTGACGTCGCGACCCTTCGTCGGTCCGCCGAAGCCGCGGTAGCCGCCGGACGTCTGGCCGAAGCCACCGCCGCCGCCGAACATCCCGCCGAGGATGTCCTCGAAGCCGCCGGCACCGCCCGGGCCGCCCTGGCCGAAGCGGACGCGCTGTCCGCCCCCGCCCTGCTGCTGCCCGAACATCCCGCCGAAGACGTCCTCGAAGCCACCACCCTGGCCTCCGCCGCCCGCCGTGAAGCGGGCGCCGGAGCCCATGGCACGGACCTGGTCGTACTCCTGGCGCTGCTCCTTGTCGGAGAGCACCGAGTAGGCCTCGCTGATCTCCTTGAAGCGGTTCTCCGCCGCGGCGTCACCCGGGTTGGAGTCCGGGTGGAACTGCCGGGCGAGCTTCCGGTAGGTCTTCTTCAGCTCGGCCTCCGACGCGTCCTTCGACACTCCGAGGACCTTGTAGAAGTCCTTGTCGAACCAGTCCTGACTGGCCACTGGTACCTACCTTCCGTTCCGGCTCAGGCCGGGACCGCCACCGCGACCTTGGCCGCACGCAGGACGCGCTCACCGAGCTTGTAGCCCGGCTCGACGACGTCCGCCACGGTCTGGCCGGTGGCACCCGGGGTCGGGAGCTGGACGATCGCCTCGTGGATGTTCGGGTCGAAGGCTTCACCCTTCTCGCCGATCTGCACGAGCTTGAACTTGTCGAAGCCCCCGCGGATCTTCTGGCCGATGACCTGCATCGGACCCTCGGCGAGGTCACCGTGGGCCTCGGCCCGGGTGAGGTCGTCGAGCGCCGGCAGCAGGGCCCGCACCACTTCGGCGATGGCGACCTCGCGGTTGGCCTCGCGGTCACGCTCGACGCGCTTCCGGAAGTTCACCAGCTCGGCCTGTGCACGGAGCATGTCCGCGCGCATCTCGGCGACGAGGTCGCGGTCCGTGTCGGACAGCTTGTCCTCCTGGATACCGCGGGCGGCGTCGTCGAGCAGGGCCTGGTCTTCCGGGGAGAGGTCGTTCGCCGCGTCCGTTGCCGGACCGCCGGCGGCGGGGCCGTCGGTCGGTACTTCGACGTCGGGCCCCTCCGCCTCGATGAGGTCCTCGGGCTCGGCCGCGTTCGTGGCGTCGCCCTCGACCTGGGGTTCGTCTTCGTTGGGCGCGTTGCCCTTGGGGTCCGTCATCGTTACTTCTTGTCCTTGTCGTCCTCGTCGTCCACGACCTCGGCGTCGACGATGTCCTCGTCGTCCGCCGGCTGCTCACCCGCGGGCTGCTCGCCACCGGCTGCACCGGCTGCACCGGCTGCTGCGTCCTGCTGGGAGTAGATGGCCTGGCCGAGCTTGCCCTGCGACTCGTTGAGCTTGTCGAAGGCCGTCTTCACGGCGTCCTCGTCCTCGCCCGCGAGCGCGGACTTGAGCGCGTCGACGTCGGCCTGCACCTCGGACTTGACGTCCTCGGGGAGCTTGTCGTCGTTCTCCTTGATGAGCTTCTCGATCGAGTAGACGAGCTGCTCGGCCTGGTTGCGACGCTCGTTGGCCTCGCGACGGGCCTTGTCCTCGGCCGCGTGCTCCTCGGCTTCGCGGACCATGCGCTCGATGTCCTCCTTCGGCAGCGACGAGCCGCCGGAGATGACCATCGACTGCTCCTTGCCGGTGCCCTTGTCCTTGGCGGACACGTGCACGATGCCGTTGGCGTCGATGTCGAAGGTGACCTCGACCTGTGGGACGCCACGGGGAGCCGGCGCGATGCCGGTGAGCTCGAACGTGCCGAGCGGCTTGTTGTCGCGGGTGAACTCGCGCTCGCCCTGGAAGACCTGGATCGCGACCGACGGCTGGTTGTCGTCAGCGGTCGTGAAGGTCTCGCTCCGCTTGGTCGGGATCGCGGTGTTGCGGTCGATGAGCTTCGTCATCAGGCCGCCCTTGGTCTCGATGCCGAGCGACAGCGGCGTGACGTCGATGAGCAGGACGTCCTTGCGCTCACCCTTCAGCACACCGGCCTGCAGTGCCGCGCCGACGGCGACGACCTCGTCCGGGTTGACGCCCTGGTTCGGGGACTTGCCACCGGTGAGCTGCTTGACGACCTCGGCCACGGCGGGCATGCGGGTCGAGCCACCGACGAGCACCACGTGCGCGATGTCGTTGACCGAGACACCGGCTTCCTTGATGACGTCGTTGAACGGCTTCTTGGTGCGGTCGAGCAGGTCGGAGGTCATCTGCTCGAACTGTGCGCGCGAGATGGTCTCGTCGAGGTTGAGCGGGCCCTCGGCCGTGAGCGTCAGGTACGGCAGCTGGATGTTCGCCGACATCTGCGACGACAGCTCCTTCTTCGCCTGCTCAGCGGCTTCCTTCAGGCGCTGCTTGGCGATCTTGTCCGTGGACAGGTCGACGCCGTGCTCGTCCTTGAACTTCTTGATCAGGTAGTCGACGATGCGCTGGTCCCAGTCGTCGCCACCGAGGCGGTTGTCACCGGAGGTCGCACGGACCTGGATCGTCGAGAAGTCGTCGTCCTTGCCCACCTCGAGCAGGGAGACGTCGAACGTGCCGCCACCGAGGTCGAAGACCAGGATGAGCTCGTCTTCCTTGCCCTTGTCGAGGCCGTAGGCCAGAGCGGCCGCGGTCGGCTCGTTGATGATGCGGAGGACGTTGAGGCCGGCGATCTCACCGGCGTCCTTCGTGGCCTGGCGCTCGGCGTCGTTGAAGTACGCCGGCACGGTGATGACCGCGTCGGTGACGTCTTCACCGAGGTACTGCTCGGCGTCGCGCTTGAGCTTGCCGAGGGTGCGGGCCGAGATCTCCTGCGGCGTGTACTTCTTGCCGTCGATCTCGGTGGTCCAGTCGGTGCCGACGTGACGCTTGACCGACGCGATGGTGCGGTCGACGTTCGTCACGGCCTGGCGCTTGGCGGTCTCGCCGACCAGGACCTCGCCGTCCTTGGTGAAGGCGACGATCGACGGCGTGGTGCGGAGGCCCTCGGCGTTCGCGATGACGGTGGGCTCGCCACCCTCGAGAACGCTGACGACCGAGTTGGTGGTTCCGAGGTCGATGCCTACTGCACGTCCCATGTGTGGTGCTCCTTCTTGCTCGAGGTAAGTCGATGGACTTGCGTCCGATGGACTCAACTCTACTCAGGACCCGGCTCGCGTCAACTCAGGGCGGCCGAAGTTGCGTCGATCCCACTCAACTCCCAGCCAGCAGCGCGCCATGCAATGTTTCGCATGTCATATGCCATGTGATATTCTGGGCTTGCAGGCTGGCCGAGAGGTCCTGGACTGCGATCCCCCACCGTGCCGCGGATTTCCGGCGGCCCTCCCCGAAAGAACGTCACATGTCTCGAAAGAAGAGGGCAACGGCCCTCAAGTCCTTCGGCGCGGCAGGTCTCGCCGCAGCCACGCTCGTCTCCGGCTTGTCCTTCGGTCCGGCCGCCTCCGCCGCTTCCGCGGCCCCGTCCCCCACCGCATCGGGTGATCGCCTGACCGGCAAGATCGTCTTCAAATACCCTTTCAACGAGCAGTACGCCGCTGTTGATAAGAACTTCGGCTCCAAGTGGTATTCGACGTACGAAGCGGCACTGCAGAACGCCGCTCCAGGATGGGAGATCCCCGCCAAGGGATCAACAGGCATCATCAAGAACAGCGACGGTCGCTGCGTACAGAATCCTGGCTGGGACTTCGGCGGACGGCTGTTCTTCATGGGAGCCTGCGACTCGGTTCAAGCTCAGAGTGGCACTTACTACTCCACCGGTCAGCTGGCGATGGCCCCGTGGGCGATGTGGCACAACGGTTCAGGCTTGTCGACTGGCAACCAGTCGAGCCTTGAACTTGCGAGCGGCAAGGACATGCGCCCCGCGCAGTCCCCACTCGTTGCGAAGGTCGACTCCGTGGACAACGTCGCGAAGACTGCCGTCGTCTCCGGCACCGCCACCCCCGGCGCCGCTATCACTGTCAGCGGCACCTCGTTCGCGACCACCGCAGACGGCACCGGCAAGTGGTCCCTCACCGTCCGCGACCTCCCCGTCGGTGCGAACGGCCGCACCATCATCCAGAAGGTGAACGGCACCGAGGTCGACCGCGTCAACGTCACGATCACCATCGGCGCGCCCTCGACGACGCTCGGGACGTACAACCTCACCGGGAAGCCCAACACCGGCGACGCCTTCGCCAACGGCACCCAGGGCACTGTCTCCTGGAACGCACGAGCCAAGACCGGCGAGACCGGCGTCGACATGGAGAGCGGAACCTCGTACTCCTGGCTGTTCACCATGCCCCGCGGCTACGAGGTCTACGACCTCCCCGCCGGGACGAACAACGGCGTGTGGAAGGACGAGTGGATCACCGGAACCAACTCGAACGGCCTCCAGACGCTGACCTACAAGGCCACCAACGTCTCCGCGGTCACGCAGAAGAACGTCGCCAAGGGCGTCGCCACCCGCACCTTCAAGATCCGTGCGACCACGCAGCCGACAGCCGACGCCACCCTGTTCACCGTGTTCACGGCACCTCCGGGATACACCTCCACCACGCCCCAGGCCTCCACCATCCTCAAGGCCGGCGTCGGGAACAGCGTCGTGGTCCCGGAGACGACTCCCCCGGTCGCACTCAACCGCGGCGCGACGACGACCGTCCCGGTCACCGTCAAGACCACCGGCGCACGCTCGGGCGTCAACGCCACGATCGTCCTCTCTGCGCCCGCCGGCACTACCTTCGCCAACGCCGACACGCGTGCCGTGCAGTACAAGACGCCGGACGGCAACTGGACTGACTCGTCGTACCTCGGGATGCGCAACGGTGTCCGCTCCGACAGCAACACGAAGCTCACATACGCCGTCAACGGCTCCGGCTTCGATGTCCCCGCCGGCACGCTCATGCGGTTCAACACCCTGGTGTCCACGCCCGCCCAGGCCGCTGGCGGCAACAGCACCGTCGGCTACGTGTTCGCTGGCACGAGCACCCAGGGTGCCTTCAGCGCGACGGGGTCGACGGTCACCACGCTCACCGCTGCCGCCACGAGCCCGATCACGGCGAAGGTCGATTCCGTCGACAACGTCGCGAAGACCGCCGTCGTCTCCGGCACCGCCACCCCCGGCGCCGCGATCTCCGTCAGCGGCACCTCGTTCGCGACCACCGCGGACGGCACCGGCAAGTGGTCCCTCACCGTCCGCGACCTCCCCGTCGGTGCGAACCCCCGCACCATCATCCAGAAGGTCGGCGGCGTCGAGATCGACCGCACCAGCGTCACGATCACCATCGTCGAGAACGGCCCCATCATCGGCGTGCCCCAGCCGAACGTGACCCTCAGCCGCACCACGCCCACCAACGTGCCGTTCGTGGTCGAGAACCAGGCGACCCGCACCGGCATGGAGGGGACCGTCACGGTTGCCGCTCCAGCCGGCACCACCTTCGCGCCCGGCCAGACCACGGTCACCGGACAGTGGCGCAACGGCTCCAGCGGCGCGTGGGCGAACTCCGAGGTTCTCAACCTCAAGAACGGCCGCCTGTTCGACAACAACCGCCAGATGGAGTTCAACTTCGGCAAGACCGGCGGCTCGCAGAGCGCCGGCCAGCAGTTCCGCTGGAACCTCAAGGTCGACGCCTCGAACGCCACGACGACCTCGAGCCAGATGAACTACCTGTTCATGGGCACCAGCTCCATCGGCAGCTACCGCGTCAACGGCTCGACCCCGACGACCCTCGAAGAAGCCCCGGCGAACCCGGCACCGCTCATCGTCCAGACCCCGACCAACGGGTCCACCGTCACCACCAAGCGCCCGGTGTTCTCCGGCACCGGCGACGAAGGCGCAACCATCGAGGTGAAGGGCAACGCCGGCCAGATCATCGCCACCGCAACCGTCAAGGACGGCAAGTGGTCTGCCCCCTCGGACATCGACCTCACGAACGCCGCCTACGACCTCACCGTCACCCAGACGCCCGTCCGCGGCGACACCTCGAACGCACGCGTCAACTTCACCGTCGAGGCGGCTCCGGAGTCGACCACCCTCGGCATCCACAACCTGGGTGCGGCACCGGACTCGGGCGAGGTGTTCACGAAGGACACGACCGGCAAGGTGCGGTGGAATCCGCAGGTATCGGCGAATCCCACCGGCATCGACATCGAGAACGGCAAGTCCTACTCGTGGACGTTCACCCTGCCGGTCGGCTACGAAGCCGTCAACCTTCCCGATCCGTCGACCTGGTACGGGTGGCACGTGGAGTGGTTGAAGGGCACCACCTCCGACGGCCAGCAAACCGTCACCTACAAGAACACGAACGTCTCCGGCGAGACGATGAAGAACGAAACCACCGACATGGGCGAGCGCTCGTTCAGCATCCGTGCCACCGAAAAGCCGACCGCGGACAGCACCCTCACCGCCTCGTTCACGCCGCCACCGTCGTACACTTCCTCGTCTCCCAAGGGATCGGCGACGCTGAAGGCTGCCGCCGCGCTGACCGCCACGGTCGGGACCGTCGACAACGTCGCGAAGACCGCCGTCGTCTCCGGCACCGCCACCCCCGGCGCCGCGATCTCCGTCAGCGGCACCTCGTTCGCGACCACCGCAGACGGCACCGGCAAGTGGTCCCTCACCGTCCGCGACCTCCCCGTCGGTGCGAACCCCCGCACCATCATCCAGAAGGTCGGCGGCGTCGAGATCGACCGCACCAGCGTCACGATCACCATCGTCGAGAACGGCCCCATCATCGGCGTGCCCCAGCCGAACGTGACCCTCAGCCGCACCACGCCCACCAACGTGCCGTTCGTGGTCGAGAACCAGGCGACCCGCACCGGCATGGAGGGGACCGTCACGGTTGCCGCTCCAGCCGGCACCACCTTCGCGCCCGGCCAGACCACGGTCACCGGACAGTGGCGCAACGGCTCCAGCGGCGCGTGGGCGAACTCCGAGGTTCTCAACCTCAAGAACGGCCGCCTGTTCGACAACAACCGCCAGATGGAGTTCAACTTCGGCAAGACCGGCGGCTCGCAGAGCGCCGGCCAGCAGTTCCGCTGGAACCTCAAGGTCGACGCCTCGAACGCCACGACGACCTCGAGCCAGATGAACTACCTGTTCATGGGCACCAGCTCCATCGGCAGCTACCGCGTCAACGGCTCGACCCCGACGACCCTCGAAGAAGCCCCGGCGAACCCGGCACCGCTCATCGTCCAGACCCCGACCAACGGGTCCACCGTCACCACCAAGCGCCCGGTGTTCTCCGGCACCGGCGACGAAGGCGCAACCATCGAGGTGAAGGGCAACGCCGGCCAGATCATCGCCACCGCAACCGTCAAGGACGGCAAGTGGTCTGCCCCCTCGGACATCGACCTCACGAACGCCGCCTACGACCTCACCGTCACCCAGACGCCCGTCCGCGGCGACACCTCGAACGCACGCGTCAACTTCACCGTCGAGGCGGCTCCGGAGTCGACCACCCTCGGGACGTACAACCTCACCGGGAAGCCCAACACCGGCGACGCCTTCGCCAACGGCACCCAGGGCACTGTCTCCTGGAACGCACGAGCCAAGACCGGCGAGACCGGCGTCGACATGGAGAGCGGAACCTCGTACTCCTGGCTGTTCACCATGCCCCGCGGCTACGAGGTCTACGACCTCCCCGCCGGGACGAACAACGGCGTGTGGAAGGACGAGTGGATCACCGGAACCAACTCGAACGGCCTCCAGACGCTGACCTACAAGGCCACCAACGTCTCCGCGGTCACGCAGAAGAACGTCGCCAAGGGCGTCGCCACCCGCACCTTCAAGATCCGTGCGACCACGCAGCCGACAGCCGACGCCACCCTGTTCACCGTGTTCACGGCACCTCCGGGATACACCTCCACCACGCCCGTCGCGATCACGACGCTCAAGGCAGCCGAGATCCCGGCCGACCCGGCACCGCTCGTCGTCCAGACTCCGGCCAACGGCTCGGTCGTGGACACCAAGCGTCCGACGTTCTCCGGTACCGGTGACGAAGGCGCGACCATCGAGGTCAAGGGCAACTCCGGCCGTGTCGTCGCCTCGGCGACGGTCAAGGACGGCAAGTGGTCCGCTCCGGCGGACTTCGACCTCGGCGAGGGCTTCTACGACCTCGGCGTGACCCAGACCCCACTCACGGGCTCCGCCGAGACGAAGCGCGTGAACTTCACGATCCGCACCGAGGCCCCGGCGAACCCGGCCCCGCTCGTCGTCCAGACCCCGGCGAACGGCTCCACGGTCGACCAGAAGCGTCCGGTGTTCTCCGGTACGGGTGACAAGGGCGCACGTGTCGAGGTCAAGGGCACGTCCGGCCGCGTCGTGGCCGCTGCAGTGGTCGATGACAACGGCAACTGGTCCGCCCCGGCGACGTTCGACCTCGGCAACGGTGTCTACGACCTCACCGCGACGCAGACCCCGGTCCGTGGCAACGCCGACTCGAAGCCCGTCTCGTTCACGATCAACGCCTCGGAGTTCTCCACGGCGCTGACCGCCACGGGCGCCTTCGACCAGGACGTCACCAAGCCCGCGACGATCTCGGGCGCGGCGACCACCGGCGCGACCGTCGTCGTCAAGGACAGCCTCGGCAACGAGATCGGCCGCGTCGTCGCAAGCGACGGCCGCTACACGATCCCGGTCCCGGCGAACCGCGCACAGTTCGGCGTGAACGAGTTCAGCGTCACCCAGACGCTGAACGGCAAGACCTCCGCAGCCGTGAACGTCTCGCTCGACTACGGCACGCCGACGCCGATCAACATCACCTCGCCGGCGAACGGCGCGACCGTCAACAAGGAGGGCCTGACCTTCACCGGCACCGGTCAGACCGGCGCGAAGGTCACCGTCCGTGGCACCGTGAACGCGATCGCCAGCGGCGACGTCGTGAACGGCGAGTGGACCGCCAAGGTCGACTTCCCGCTGACGAGCAACCTCTACAACCTGTGGGCGGTGCAGACCACCAAGGGCGGTCTGACCACCCAGCAGGCGATCACCGTGACGGTCACGGACGAGCAGGCGGTCACCCCGCTCACCGCAACGGCGGCGTTCAACACCACCGACGAGAACCTGCCGGCGACGATCTCCGGCGCGGCCCAGATGGACGCGACGGTCACCGTGAAGGCTGCTGACGGCTCGATCGTCGGTACCGCGAAGGCGACCGGCGGTCGGTACACGATCACGATCCCGCCGGCCAAGGCCGCGTTCGGTGTCAACACGTTCACGGTCACCCAGACCGTCAACGGCGCCGTGTCCGCCCCGTTGAACCGCTCGCTCGACTACGGCAACCCCGTCGCCCCGGTGATCTCCACCCCGGCGAACGGCGCCACCGTGACGAACGGCCAGATCCGCTTCACGGGCACCGGCGCCACCGGCGCCAAGCTCGACATGCGCGGCAAGACCTCGTCGATCGGTGACACGAAGGTCGCCAACGGTGCCTGGACGGTCGACGTCTCCCGGCAGCTCACCCCCAACCTCTACGAGCTGCACGCGCTCCAGACGAGCAAGGGCGGGCTGACGAAGCAGGCCGAGATCACCGTCACGGTGCAGGACAAGCGGGTCACGGAGCTCACCGCGGCCGGCTCGTTCCAGGCCGACGTCGAGAAGCAGGCCACGATCAGCGGCAACGCCCAGACCGGCGCGACTGTCGTGGTCCGCGAGGGCAGCACCGTCATCGGCACCACCACCGGCGCCGACGGCAAGTACTCGCTCTCGATCCCGGCCACCGTCGCGGGCGTCCGCACCTTCACCGTCACCCAGACGGTCGACGGTGAGGTCTCCCCCGCCAAGACGGCGACGCTCGACTACGGCACGGCGACCCAGGTCGTCGTGAACACCCCGGCCGAGGGCGCACAGGTCCCCGGAACCGGCATCACGTTCACCGGTACCGGCCAGGCTGGCTCGAAGGTCGTCCTCGGCGGCACCACGAGCCGACTCGGCGAGGCCACGGTCAACTCCGAAGGCGAGTGGTCCATCACGATCAGCCGCACGCTGACCCCGCAGGTCTACGTGCTCTACACGAAGCAGATCACGAAGGGCAACCTGATCGGCGACGCGGTGGTCACGACCATCAACGTCACCCAGTAACACCCCAGCAGGACCCGACGGCCCGACCCCACCCAGGGGTCGGGCCGTTCGGCGTCCCCGGCACCTGCGCAACGCGCAACGCCACCGGCACCGGCACGACAACCCAGCAACCGCAACCGCAACCGCACCGGCCCACCACCCAC
>NZ_CACSJV010000032.1:0-38973 GCF_902706105.1 Curtobacterium sp. 18060
GGCGAGGGCCGGCACGCCGTGCGCTGACCGCCGAGGTTCCACAACGCGCCGTGCGCTGGTCGTCGAGGTTCCACAACACGCGCGATCGCACGCCGAGATGCGCAGATCTCGGAACCTCGGCGCGGCCCGAGACGCGACCGAACGACGGACGGGAGGCCCGTGGCGACGCGCCCACGGGCCTCCCGTCCGACAGCCGCCCGGGTTCCACAACACGCCGTGCGCTGGTCGTCGAGGTTCCACAACGCGCGCGATCGCACGCCGAGATGCGCAGATCTCGGAACCTCGGCGCGGCCCACCGCGACCGAACGACGACGGACGACGAACGACGACGGACGACGGACCGGCTACTTGCGCGCGAAGAGGCGGGGACCGCGCAGCCGCAGGCGCATCGTCACCGTGCCGAGCCACCGGTCGTACTTGTAGCCGACCTTGCCCATCCGGCCGACCTCCTCGAAGCCGAGCCGCTCGTGCAGGCGGATCGAGGCCTCGGCCTGCCGGTCGGCGATGACCGCGACGACCTCGCGGACCCCGGCGGACCGGCACTCGTCGAGCAGGGCCTCCATGAGCGCACGGCCGAGCCCCTTGCCCCCGGAGGCCGCTCCGAGGTAGATCGAGTCCTCGACCACCCGGTTCGACCGGTCGCGCGGGTTCCAGGCGTCCACGAGCGCGTAGCCGAGGATCTGCCCGGCGGGGTTCTCGGCCACCAGGAAGGGCAGCTTGCGCTTCCGGATGTCGTCGTAGCGCTGCTTCCACCGGGCGAAGGTGAACGCCGACGGGTCGAACGTCACCGACGAGTTGCGGACGTAGTGCGTGTGGATCTCACGGACGTCGGGCAGGTCGCTCGCCTCGGCGGCACGGATCCGGTACTCGAATGCGGTCTCGCTCGCCGGCCGGGCACGCAGGTGTCGCGGCAGGACCCGCCGTCGCTGGTATTCCTCCTCGAGCACGTGCCGAGCCTACTGAGCGGGCAGCGACCAGTCGACCGGTGCCGCGCCCTGTTCCTGCAGCAGCGCGTTGACCTGCGAGAACGGCCGGCTGCCGAAGAAGCCCCGCGACGCACTCAACGGGCTCGGATGCGCCGACGCCACCACCGGGGTGTCGCCGAGCAGCGGCCGGACGGACGCGGCCTGCGCGCCCCACAGCACGGCGACGAGCGGGGTCCCCCGGGCGACGAGTGCGCGGACCGCCTGGTCGGTGACGGCTTCCCAGCCCTTGCCGCGGTGACTGCCGGCGTCGCCCGCACGGACCGTGAGCACACGGTTGAGCAGCAGCACGCCCTGGTCCGACCACGCACGCAGGTCACCGTGCGCCGGTGGGGTCACGCCGACGTCGGCGCTGAGCTCCTTGTAGATGTTCGCCAGGCTGCGCGGCACCGGACGAACTGCCGGGTCGACGGCGAACGACAGCCCGATCGGGTTGCCCGGCGTCGGGTAGGGGTCCTGCCCCACCACGAGCACCTTCACGGCGTCGAACGGCGTGGTGAAGGCCCGGAGCACGTCGGCGCCGGCCGGCAGGTAGGTACGGCCAGCCGCTGTCTCGTCACGCAGCCAGGCACCCATGCTGTGCACGTCGGCCTCCACCGGAGCGAGCGCCGACGCCCAGCCCGGGTCGACCAGGTCGGCGAGCGGTCGTGGTTCCACGACGGCTACGCGCCCATCGTGGCGACGGCCACCGATTCCTCGCCGGCCATGACCCGCCAGACGCTGCCGGTGCCCCGGACCTCGAGCGCGCCCTCGCCGACGACGAGGGCGGTGTCCTCGTCGATCGCCAGGCCGGCGGTGACGAACTCCGCCTCGGCGCTCGCGATCAGGCGGGCGAGGGTGCCGGCCTGCACCGCGTGGACGTCGATGGTCAGGTCGACCAGGCCGAGCCCTTCGCGGAGTTCGACCTCGTCGAGGCCTTCAGAGGCTGCCTCGGGGCAGATCTCGACGCCGCCGATGCGCCAGCCGCCCACGAGCGCGCGGTCGGCGGCGATCATCGCACCGGCCGAGTAGCCCAGGTAGGGCAGGCCGTCGGCGACGAGCAACCGGAGCTGGTCGACGAGTGGGGCGATCGCACCCAGGTAGTCGGGGGTGACGCCGCCGCCGACGACGAGCGCGTCGACGTCGCTCAGGACGGTCGTGTCGAACACCTGGCCGGCCGCGACCTCGGTGACGACGACCTCGGCCACGCGGGCACCGCCGAGCACCTCGGCGATGTCGGCGGTCGACGACGGACTGCCGCCGTCCGGGCCGGCGACCGAGAGCAGGGCGATGCGCGGGACCGTCCGGCCGACGGCGGCCGAGCGTGCGGTGGCCTCGGCGAGGAAGGGCGCTGCGGCGTCCGAGGCGGCGAAGAGTCCGCCGCCGACGAGGTGGATGCTCACGACTCGGCCGTCACCGGTGCGAGGGCGCTCCACGGGAACGTGATCCAGCCGTCGACCCGGCGCCACACGTGGTCGGGCTCGAGGACGGTGCCGGGCTTCGAGTACAGGCAGGCGCTGCGGACGTCGGCACCGGCGTTCCGGATGATGTCGACCACCAGGCGCAGGGTCCGACCGGAGTCCGACACGTCGTCGACGACGAGCACGCGCTTGCCGGCGAGGCTGGGGGCGTCGAGCGCGGGTGCGAGCACGACGGGCTCGTCCAGGCGCTGCTCGACGTCGGTGTAGAACTCGACGTTGATCGAGCCGCACTCCTTGGTGCCGAGCGCGTAGGCCACGGCACCGGCGATGATCAGCCCGCCGCGGGCGACGGCGACGACGACCTCGGGCTCGAAGCCGGAGGACAGCACGTCCTTCGCGAGCAGGCGTGCGGCGTCACCGAACTCCAGCCATCCGAGCACCTCGGGCCCGCTCGTCACGGTCACGGTCGACTGAGCCGGGGCCGTGGGCTCGGGTTCGCTGCTGATCGGCATCCGACCACGGTACCGGCAGGCACCCCGCGCCCGCGACCCGTGGCCACCGCCCGGGCGCTGCGCAGGCGGTCAGCGCGGCGTGAGCGTCCCGCGCGCGAGCTTGTGCTGCGCCGACTGCGCGACCGGTCGGATCGTGACGAGGTCGAGGTTCACGTGCGGCGGCAGTTCCACCGCGTGCACGATCGCCTCGGCGACGTCGTCGGCCACGAGCGGGTCCGGCACGTCGTCGTAGACCGCAGCGGCCTTCTGCTCGTCGCCGCGGAAGCGGGTGAGCGCGAACTCGTCGGTCTTCACCAGGCCGGGGGCGATCTCGACGACGCGGATCGGTTCGCCGTTCAGCTCGAGCCGGAGCGCCCCGACCAGGGCGTGCTCGGCGAACTTCGCGGCGTTGTAGCCGCCGCCGTTCTCGTACGCCACGAACCCGGCCGTGCTCGTCACCGTGACGATGTCCGCTCCCCCGGTGTCGCGCGCACGGTCCCGCAGGTGCGGCAGCAGCGCGGCGACGACGCGCTTCGTGCCGATCACGTTCACCTCGAACATGGCCCGCCAGTCGTCGACGTCGGACTCCTCGACGCTGGCCGAGCCGAACGCGCCACCGGCGTTGTTCACGAGGACGTCGGCGCCGCCGAGCTCGGCGACGCGGGCGGCGAGCGCCTCGACGTCGGCAGCACTCGTGATGTCCGCCACCAGGACCTCGGCCCCGGTCTCCGCGGCGAGCGCCTCGAGCTTCGACGCCCGGCGGGCGACGGCGAGCACGTCCCAGCCCCGCGAACGGAACAGCCGGACGGTGGCTGCCCCGATGCCCGAGCTCGCTCCGGTGACGACTGCGCGCCGTGCTGCCATGTGATCTGCCTCCTGCGTCGGTGTCGGGGCAACGGATCGCCCCGGTGTCGGGGCAACGGATCGCCCCGTTGTCGGGACGACTGCTCGCCCCGGTCCCCACCGTACCGACCCTCCCAGGTCACGATCCGGTAACGTGACCGGCGATGACGACGGATGCCGCCCCTCCCGCACCCTCGGCCCCGGCGACGCAGCTCGAACCCGGCCGGGCACCGCGCCGTATCCCGATGTGGGACACCGCGCGGTTCGTCGCGGTGACCCTCGTGGTGATCGGCCACGCGATCCAGCGCCAGACGACGGCGAGCGAGCACGCCCTGGCGCTCTACACGTTCATCTACGCGTTCCACATGCCCGCGTTCGGTGTGATCAGCGGATACTTCTCGTCGGCCGACACCCCGACGGCGAAGCGCATGCGCCGGACGATCACCGACATCGTCGTGCCGTACATCATCATGCAGACGATCTGGACGGTGGTGCAGGGCATCGTCGAGGGCGGCAAGGACTTCAACCCGACGCAGCCGACCTGGACCCTGTGGTTCCTGCTGGCCCTCGGCATCTTCAAGCTGATCCTGCCGTACCTGGCACAGCTGCGGTGGCCGTTGTTCTGGGCCGTCGTGTTCAGCATCGGCGTCGGCTACTTCGACAACGTCGACTCCACGCTGTCGTTGTCCCGCGCGATCAGCCTGCTGCCGTTCTTCCTGCTCGGGTGGCAGGTCAAGCAGTGGGGGCTCTTCGACCGCTGGTACGAGGCCTCGCGTCGCACCGTGGTGCGGGTGCGCGTCGCCGCCGGAGTGGTGTTCGCCGCGTGGGCCGTGTCGTGCGCGGTGTGGATCCCGCAGTTCAAGGAGTTCGACCTGCACCACTGGTTCTTCTACGACGACTCGTACTCGGGTCTCGGCGAGGACGCCTGGTGGGCCGGTGCCGTCCGGTTCGGGCTGATGCTGCTCGCAACACTGCTGACCGCGTCGTTCCTGGTGCTCATCCCCCGCCGGAACATCTGGCTCACGCAGTTCGGTGCGGCGACGATGTACGTCTACCTGCTGCACACGTTCGTGCTCTACCCGATCCGCGAGTCCGGCGTGCTCGCCGGTCCGCACTCCGCGTGGCCGTTCGTGCTCCTGATGGTCGCGATCGCCTGCGCGGTCAGCCTCTTCCTGGCGCAGCCCTTCGTGCGGCGCGGGATGCGCTGGCTGCTCGAACCGAACGTCGGTTGGCTGTTCCGTCGCGACAATTGACATTTCCGCGCAAGCAGTCGTCTTCGCTGCGCTCAGTCGGCAGCGCGCGACGTCGCGGCAGGCCGCGACCGATCCCCGTGGTCGCCGCCGTCAGCCCCGGGCACCATCCTGGCCGGGAGGCCCGTGGCGCGTCGGGCGCGCGCGTTACGTCCCGAGGCGGGTGCGCTGGTACCAGCGCGACCACCTGCGTACCGTGACACCCGACGCACAGACGCGCCGCGCCTCCAGGCCGAGCGCAAGGCGACCCGACGACCAGCCGCACCGGACAGGAGCACCAAGATGACCGAGCACGACGCCGCGCAGTGGCGGTTCGAGACCACGCAGGTCCACGCCGGCGCACAGCCGGACCCGACCACGGGCGCCCGCGCCACCCCGATCTACAAGACGACCTCGTACGTCTTCGCGAACTCGGACGAGGCCCGCGACCTGTTCGCCCTCGCCAAGCCGGGCAACATCTACTCCCGCATCATGAACCCGACGAACGACGTCGTGGAGCAGCGCATCGCGGCACTCGAGGGCGGCAGCGGCGCACTCCTCGTGGCGTCCGGCCAGGCGGCGGAGACCTACGCCGTGCTGAACATCGCGGGTGCTGGCGACCACATCGTGTCGTCGTCGTCGATCTACGGCGGCACGTACAACCTGTTCAAGTACACGCTGGCGAAGCTCGGCATCGAGACCACGTTCGTCGAGGACCAGGACGACCTCGAGGAGTGGCGCCGCGCCGTCCGCCCGAACACGAAGCTCTTCTTCGCCGAGACCATCGGCAACCCGCGGATCAACGTCCTCGACATCACCGGCGTCAGCGACGTCGCGCACGAGTCCGGCGTCCCGCTGATCGTCGACAACACGATCGCGACGCCGTACCTCATCCGTCCGTTCGAGCACGGGGCCGACATCGTCGTGCACTCGGCGACGAAGTTCCTCGGCGGCCACGGCACCGTCATCGGCGGCATCATCGTCGACGGCGGGAAGTTCGCCTGGTCACAGCACCCGGACAAGTTCCCGGAGTTCAACACGCCCGACCCGTCGTACCACGGCGCGGTCTTCGCCGAGGCCGTCGGCAACGAGCTCGCCTACATCGTGAAGGCCCGCGTGCAGCTGCTCCGCGACCTCGGCGCGTCGAACTCGGCGGACACCGCGTTCGCGCTCCTGCAGGGCATCGAGACGCTGTCGCTCCGCATCGAGCGCCACGTGTCGAACGCGCAGGAGATCGCCGAGTGGCTCGACCAGCACCCGGACGTCGCGACCGTCGCCTACGCCGGCCTCCCGACGTCGCCCTGGTACGCCGCGGCGAACCGGTACGCGCCGAAGGGCGTCGGCGCCGTGCTGTCGTTCGAGCTCAAGGGCGGTGTGCCCGCGGGCAAGGCGTTCGTCGACAACCTGCAGCTGTTCTCGCACCTGGCGAACATCGGCGACGTGCGCTCGCTCGTGATCCACCCGGCGTCGACCACGCACTCGCAGCTCACGCCCGAGCAGCAGCTCACCACCGGGGTCACGCCGGGCCTGGTGCGCCTGTCCGTCGGCATCGAGAACATCGAGGACCTGAAGGCCGACCTCGAGGCCGGGCTCGCCGCGGCCCGTGCGGTCTCGCAGGAGGGGCAGCGCGCCTAGCGTTCGCCCGGGCACCGAGGCACGGCGCGCTCGATGCCTGTGCATGTTGCGACGTCCCACGAGTCGATCGACTCATGGGACGTCGCTCGTTGCGCACGCATCCGGTGCGTGTGCATGGTGCGACGATCCACGAGTCGAACAACGCGCACGATGTCGGAACATGCGCACGCACGCAGAACGCGAGCGCGGCCCGACGACCCGGCCACGGGGCGGGCGTGGCGTAACACGGCGGCGGCGACCCGCGCCTCCCGGCAGACTGGACGCACCATGGACTGGCAGACGACCCCCGAGGACTCCGTGCCGTCCACCCTGGTGCCCGGCGCCGAACTCGGCACCATCGGCAAGCCGCCGGTCACCGGCGCCTGGCGCCCCGGCGACCACCCGGGTGCGCGCCACTTCGCGTCCCTCGGCGAGCAGTGGGTGCGCGGCGGGCGGCTGCCGGCCGTGCGGGTGGCGTACGAGTCGTGGGGCACGCTCAACGCGGCGCGCGACAACGCCGTCCTGCTGTTCCACGCGCTGACCGGCGACTCGCACGTCGCGGGCGCACCCGGTCCGGGGCACCGCACCGCCGGCTGGTGGGGCGACGTCGTCGGACCCGGCCTGGCGATCGACACCGACCGCTGGTTCGTGATCGCGCCCAACATGCTCGGCGGCTGCCAGGGCACGACCGGGCCGTCGTCGGTGGCACCCACCGGGGTCGAGTGGGGCTCGCGCTTCCCGTTCGTCACCGTGCGCGACCAGGTCGAGGTGCAGCGCCAGCTCGCCGACCGACTCGGCATCGACGTGTTCGCTGCCGTCGTCGGCGGGTCGATGGGCGGGATGCACGCGCTCGAGTTCGCGGTGTCGCACCCCGCACGCGTCCAGCGGCTGGCGGTGCTGGCCGCGACGGCGCAGACCACGGCGGACCAGATCGCGGCGAACTCCCTGCAGCGCTCGGCGATCCAGATGGACCCGGCGTTCGCGGGCGGCGACTACTACGAGGCCGACGCCGGCGAGGGCCCCCACCGCGGGCTGGCGCTCGCGCGGCGGATGGCGTTGATGACCTACCGGGCGTCCGACGAACTGAACGGCCGGTTCGCCCGGTCGTGGCAGAGCGACGTGTCCCCGCTCGGCGACGACGGCCGGTTCTCGGTGGAGAGCTACCTCGACTTCCACGGCAACAAGTTCACCCGGCGCTTCGACGCGTCGTCGTACATCACGCTCACGCACGCGATGGACTCCCACGACGTCGGGGCCGGGCGGGGCGGTGTCGCTGCCGCGCTCGAACTCGTGACGGCCCGCACGCTCGTCGTGGGGATCTCGAGCGACCGGCTGTTCCCGATCGAGGACCAGCACCGGATCGCCGCCGGGGTGCCGGACACGCTCGACGGGGACACGGCCGCGGTGATCGAGAGCGAGTTCGGGCACGACGGGTTCCTCATCGAGCACGAGCAGGTCGGCGCGCACCTGCGGCGGTTGCTCGACGGCTGAGCGCGACACGGCGCGCACCGGGGCCGCGGCACGCACCGGGGCGGCGGCGGCACGCGCGGTACGGCGCGCCGAACACCCCCCAACGGGTGTCGCCCGTGGTTGGATGGCTGCGAGCCCGGACTGAACGAGGCTCGGTTTCCCCGCACGACCCGTCACACCAGCTCGTCACCAACCAGGACATCGATGGAATTCATCGCACAGGAACGCGACCGCTTGCTGCGGGCGACGACCCGTGTCGTGGGCATCGTCTGCGCGCTCATCAGCGTCGTCGGCGTGGTCTCCGCCGCCGCGGTCTCCGCCCTGCCGCTCGTGGGCGCCCTGCTGTGCATCGCCGCGATGGTCGCCGCGTTCGTGTTCTTCGGGCGCAGTGGCACCGTGTGGTGGACCGCCGCGATCCTCGTCACGGGGCTCGCCTCGCTCGCGCTGCTGTTCTCCGGCGTGGACGAGTCGGTCCGCCCGCTCGTCGCCAGCGCCGTCATGCCGCTCGCGGGCGGCTCGCTGTCCGCCCCGCTGATGGCGCAGCGCGGCCAGCCGTTCGGCCTCGGACTCACGATCGGCACCGGCGCGATCGTCGTCGTCGTGATGGTGTGGGCCACCGGCGGGCTCCTGTCGACGCCCGTCAGCGGCGCCCTGCTCGGCTGGGTGCTCATCGCGGTCGTGGCCGTGTGGATCTCGCGCAGCATCCCCCGCGTCGCCCGACGGATCTACAGCATCGGCACCGCGCACCGCGCTGAACGCCAGGCCAGCGAGACCGAGGCGCAGCGGCGGCAGGGTGCTCGGCTGCTGCACGACACGGTCCTCGCGACGCTCACGCTCCTCGCCCACTCCGGCGTCGGGGTCTCCGAGCAGGCCATGCGCGAGCAGGCCGCCGAGGACGCCAGACTCCTGCGCCACCTGCGACTCGGCGCGACCCCGCAGCCGTCGCAGTCCGGCGACTACTCGCTCACCCGCGAAGAGGAGTCGCCGCTCGGCCAGACCCTCGAGTCGGTGAAGCAGCGCTTCGGGCGGATGGGCCTCGAGGTCAGCTGGCACGGCACCGGCCAGGTGCTGCTGCCCTCGCACGTGCTCGACGCCTTCCTGCTGGCGCTGGGCGAGTGCCTCGAGAACGTCCGCCGGCACGCCGGTGTCGGCGAGGCGCACGTCACGATCGTCCACGACAACGACATGGTCCGGGCCATGGTCACCGACTCGGGCGTCGGGTTCGACCTGACCACCGTCAGCGCCGAACGCCTCGGCTTCAAGGAGAGCGTCGTGAGCCGGCTGCGCGAGGTCGGCGGCGACGCCAAGCTGTTCTCCGCGCCGGGCTCCGGCACCACCGTCGTCCTGGAGGCACCGCGATGACCCGGGTCCCCGAGGACACCATCAGCCGCGGCCTGCCCGGCGAGTCGACCGGCCAGCAGCCGCCCCGCACCCGTCGCGAGGCGCGCGAGCGCTACCGCACCAGCGAGCGCCGGCAGGCCCGCGGGCTCCCCTCGACCTCGACCGGCGCACGGTCGCTCCGCCAGGCCGCCAAGCCCGGCGCCTCACTCGGAGCCGGGTACCTCGGCCTCGGCGCCGCGGTGCTCACCGCCATCGAGGCCGTCTCCGGCATCGTGTACTTCCTGGTCCGCTGGTCCGACTTCTCCGACCCGTGGTTGCCCGCAGCCGCCTGGATGCTCTACATCGTCGCCGCGGTCGGTGTCGGCCTGAGCGTGCTGACCTACGGCGAGCGGCTGACCGGGCTGGCCTTCGTGCTGATCTGCGTCGTGCTCGCGTGCGTCGTGACCCTCGACTTCATCGGCATCTGGCCCGAGCACGACATCGCCCACACGGCATCGGCGTCGATCGCCGCGGGCTTCGCGCTCCTGCCGATCGCCACGCTCCGACCGGCCCGCGAGGTCGCCGCCGCCATCGCGGTCCTCGGTCTGGCCTTCGTCGGCATGAGCGTCGCCTCGACCCCGATCACGAACGACACACTGCCGGGCATCGTGTCCCTGCTGGCCCTCGTCGTCGTGCCGCCGTCGATCGCCCTGTACGTCGTGCAGCGGTTCCGGCAGCTCGTGCAGCGGGAACTCGACCGAGTGCTCGTGCAGAGCAACGTGCAGGCGCCGCAGTTCGCCGTCGGCATGCTCGCCTCGGACGAGCTCGCCCGACTCGACCTGGCCGCCGAGAAGCTGCTCGACGCCGTCGCGAACGGCACCGATCCCCTGCCGCTGTCGGACGCCTCGAGTTCCGTCGCGGCCTCACTCGCGACCGAGCTCCGCCTGCACCTCATCGAGGGACGGCGCGAGACCTGGCTGTACCACGCGATCACGGAGTCCGACCACCTCGGGCGTTCGGTGAGCGTCGCCGACCCGGGCGCCCTGGCCGGACACCTCACCCCCGCCCAGCGCGACGGACTGCTGCAGGCCCTGTGGCAGATGGTCGGCGACGGTCGCACCGCCACCCCCGGGCTGCCGGTCGTCTCGGTCACGCTCGGCCCGGTCGGGTCCGACGGCCACCCCGTCACCGACGAGCGGATGGACGTGCCGGTCGTGATCGAGTCCCGCGGCGTCCAGCGCCGACGCCTCGGCCCCACCGCCTGGAGCGCCCTGCAACGCATCGGTCCGTACACCGAGACGGTCCGCGACGGCGCGCTCCACATCGTCGCCCACTGCGTCGTGGACCGACATCCGTCGATGTAGCTGCCGGACACCCGGACAGCCTGCCCGTGCCACGTGCCCCTCCCTCCTAGGATCGGGCACGAACTGCCCCCGAGAAAGGACGCCCGCATGGCGACTCCAGAGGAACCCATCCGACTCGCACTCGTCGACGACCACAGGATGCTCCTCGGCGCGCTCACGGAGTGGATCCGGAGCGCCGCCGACGACATCACGCTGGTGGCCGCGGTCACGACCTGGCCCGAGCTCCTGACGAGCCCGGCGTTCCCGGTGGACGTGGTGCTGCTCGACCTGGACCTCAAGG
Source organism: Curtobacterium sp. 18060 (assembly GCF_902706105.1). Taxonomy (NCBI): domain Bacteria; kingdom Bacillati; phylum Actinomycetota; class Actinomycetes; order Micrococcales; family Microbacteriaceae; genus Curtobacterium; species Curtobacterium sp. 18060. The sequence goes on from NZ_CACSJV010000032.1 coordinate 10,995, forward strand.
ACTCCATCCCGGTGTCGCTGAAGATCTCGACGCTCAAGACCGCCGGTGTGAAGACCGTCGTGATGAGCACCTACTCGGAGCCGAACGTCGTGCGCGAGGCCCTCGCGGCCGGTGCCCTCGGTTACCTGGTGAAGAGCGAGGACGCCGACATGATCGTCGAGGCGATCCGCTCCGCCCAGCGCGGTGAGCAGTACGTCTCCGCCGAGCTCGACCTGGCCATCAACAGCGGCGACGTCGGTGGCGTCCCGAAGCTCAGCGCCCAGGAGCGTCGCGTGATGGCCCTGTACGGCGGTGGCGAGCCCGTGAAGAGCGTCGCGTACCAGCTCGGCATCTCCGAGGAGACCGCGAAGAGCTACCTCAAGCGCATCCGCGAGAAGTACCGCGTCGCAGGCTTCGACGTGGGCACGAAGGTGGCGCTCCGGAAGCGGGCGATCACCGACGGCATCATCGTGCAGGACGGCGGCCCGCTGGGCCTGTAGCGCGGCGCACATGGGCGCTTGCCCGCTTCGTGAGCAGGAATGGTCAGGTCCCATCACGGGACCCGACCATTTCTGCTCACCATGGGCGGTCTGCCGCACACCACGTCGGACGGGAGGCCCGTGGCGGCGTCGCCACGGGCCTCCCGTCCGGTGCGTGGGCGCGCCCACCGCGCGCGGTCACTGAATCGGGACCGGCCTGCGGTCTGTCCCGCCACAGCGACACGGTGCCGCCGATGCCGGCGGTCCGTTTCACGAAAGCGACACTCTGCCGCGAACAGTTCGCGGCAGACTGTCGCTTTCGCGAACCGCACTGGCGGCGCCTGCGCGCGATCAGTGGATCGGGACGGGCGCGGTGATCGGGCCGGTGCTCGGCGACGGGGAGCGCAGCGCGGCACGGCGCGTGGTGCGACGCTCGACCGAGTAGCTGAACATCGTGACGAGGACACCGAGCAGCGCGAGGACGATGCCGAGCCAGCCCGGTGCGACGAACCCGAAGCCTGCGGCGATGACCGCACCGCCGAGTGCTGCGCCGAGCGAGTTGCCGATGTTGAACGCCGAGTGGTTGAGCGCCGCGGCGATCGTCCGGGCGTCGCCGGCGACGTCCATCAGGCGGGACTGCACCGCCGGCGGGATCGCCGACGAGGTCGCACCGAGCAGGAACGCGCCGAGCAGCATGCCCCAGAGCCACTGCGCGGTCAGCACCGTGAGCAGCAGCGCGCCGATGAGCGAGAACATGCCGAAGTAGATCGTGCGCTTCACGCTGTGGTCGGCGAGGTGTCCGCCGAGCACACCGCCGACGACCATGCCGATGCCCACGACCACCAGGACGATCGGCACGAACGACTCCGGCATGCCCGTGACGTGCTGCACGAGCGGCGAGATGTACGAGTAGACGGCGAAGAACCCACCGAACCCGACGGCGCCGAGGCCCATCACGATCCAGACCTGCGGCACGCGGAAGGCGCGGAGCTCCCGGCCGATCGTCGCGTGCTCGTCACGGGCGCTCTTCGGCACGAAGGCCGCGACGGCGAGGAACGTGAGCGCGAACAGCGCGGCGACGACGCCGTAGGCGATCCGCCAGCCGGCGAGCTGGCCGACCCAGGTGATCGCGGGGACGCCGACGACGTTCGCGACCGACAGGCCGAGCAGCACCATCGCGATGCCCTTGCCGCGCTTGCCCGGGCCCATCATGTCGCCGGCGACGATCGAGGCGATGCCGAAGTAGGCGCCGTGCGGCAAACCCGCTACGAACCGGGCGACGAGCACCAGTCCGAACGACGGCAGCAGCGCACTCGCGATCGTCGCGAGGACGAACCCGACGAGCAGCACGAGGATCAGGCCCTTGCGCGGGAACTTCGCCGACATCGCCGCGATGGTTGGAGCACCGACGACGACCCCGAGGGCGTAGGCACTGACGAGCCAGCCCGCGTGCGCGATGCCGGCGTCCGGGTCGAGGCCGTACTGCTGCGGCAGCAGTGCCTGCGCGATGTTCGGCAGCAGACCCATCGCGACGAACTCGGTCGATCCGATGGCGAAGCCGCCGAGGGCGAGCGAGATGAGCGCGGCGGTGCGACGCGCAGGCGTGAGCTGTGACATGGGGCCTGTTCTCGGACGACGTCCTGCACGGGCGGCGTCGGATCGGGGTGTCGGCTGGACGGTGTCGGCGGGGGCGACCCGCGATCGTCGCGGTCCACGTGCCGATCGGCAGCGCGGCCACGCCCGAGCGGGGTGCCGGTCCGGGTTCAGCAGCGAACGGGACGGTCCGGGTGGCGACGACCATCCGGTCCGAGCAGTGTAGACCGCTCCAAAGGCCGAACGGAAGTCGCCGTGCGCTGCCAGCACGGGTCGCACCGGGCTGGCCCGGTCGTACCCGAGGTGAACCGGGTCAGGCCGCCTGACGCTCCGTGTGGGCGGGACGCGTCGACGCGGGTGCGAGATCGGGCAGCTCGTCGCGGTGCGTCCAGCCGGCGCCGCACTCGGCGCACGTGGCCCAGGCGTTCTCGCCCTGTTCGTCCGTGTCGATGACGACCGTTCGCAGGTCGCAGTCGGGGCACCAGCCGTCGTGGGTCATCACGCGCTCCTCGTCGTCTCGGGGCCACCGGATGTGGCTCGATACGGGCCATGAGACACCCGACCACCGACATCCGCGGGAGGGCGGCGGCGTGTCGTGCGGGCCCTCGTTGTTCAATGAGCACATGTCCCTCGCCGCCACCGTGCTCGCCTCGTGCCCCGCCGGCGCGCCCGTGAACTGCGAGGACGCCACCGACCCGATGGGCATGGTCATCGTGCTCATCGCGGTGCTCGCCGGCATCGCGCTGCTGACGGTGTTCGTGGTGCTCGGACCGGACCCCCGCCGTCGGACCCGGGCACGCCGACGCGACAAGCGCTGAGCGCGAGCGCCGAGCGACAGCGCCGAACGCGAGCGCCGAGCGACAGCGCCGGCCGCTGAGCGCTACTCGCCGAGCGCCGCTTCGAGCCGCTCGAGCTTGCCGTCGATCTCGCCGGTGTGCCCCGGTCGGATGTCGGCCTTGAGTACGAGCGACACCCGCGTGCCGTAGACACCCACGGCCTCGGTGGCACGCTTGACGACGTCCATGACCTCGTCCCACTCCCCCTCGAGCTCGGTGAACATCGACGACGTGCGGTTCGGCAGGCCGCTCTCGCGGACCACCCGCACGGCCGCGGCGACGGCGTCGTGCACGGAGCCGTCCGCCTGTTCGGAGGGACCACCGGACGGAGCAACGGAGAAGGCGACGATCATGCGTCCATCCTGCCCGCGCCCCGGCCCATCCGCACCAGCTCGACCACGGTCCACGCCAGGATCGCCACCTCGAGCACGTTCCGCAGCGTCAGCACCACGAGCATCCACGGCTGCAGCGTGAGCACCTGGTCGTAGTACGCCGGGTAGATCAGCTGCGTCAACACGGCGGTGGGCAGCGCGGCGATCGCGATCGGCACGAACCGGCGCACACTCGGCGTCCCGGCGGCCAGTCCCCACACGATCGGCACGGCGAGCCACCCGATGTACTGCGGCGACCCGACCTTGTTGGTGGCGATGAGCGCGGCGACGAAGAGCAGCGCGAGCACGGGCGCGAGCTCGGCCCGACGGGCGCCACGGCGCGCGGCCCACAGCGCGAGGACGACACCGGCGACGACCACGAGGGCCATCAGCGGCGTCGAGACCGCGGCAGCGGCGTGCGTGCCGGCACCGGAGACCTCGAACGTCAGGATCTGCTGGTTGTAGAACACGGCCGCACCAGGAGCCCCGAACGCTGCCGCCCACATGAACGGCGTCGCGAGCGGCGACTCGATCTGCAGCGCTCGGCCGGTCTGCTCCCCGATGAACGACAGCAGGTACGGCGCTCCGCCCCAGAGCACGTCGACGAGCACGATGAGCGCGCTGAGCACGAGGGCACCGGCCAGCACACCGCGGCGGTGCCCCTTGCGCAGGAGCAGCAGCACGGCGACGAGGGCGGCCGGCCAGACCTTCGTCCACGCACCGGCGGTGAACAGCGCCGAGGCGACCGCCGGCCGCGAGGCGACGAAGGCCACCCCGACCAACGCGAACACCGTCGCCACCGTGTCGATGCGGCCGAGCGCGATCGGCCCGAGTGCGAGCAGGAAGGCGAGCCACCACCACACGACCCGCACGCCACGCGACGACGAGCCGTCCGCACGCGAGCCGAACCCGCCGCGCGCCCGGAACCGCCACAGGAAGGCACACGCGACGGCGTCGAGCAGCACCATCAGCAGCAGCCACCCGGAGCCGATCGACGCGATCCCACCGAGTGCTGCGGCGGCCATCGGCACGATCGCCAGGATCGGGTAGACCCACTCGCCGTCGATCCCGACCCAGAAGTCCGCGCTCCGCCCGGTCTCGATCCACCGGCTGTAGGTGATGGTGACGTCGCCGAGCGGCAGGTTCGCCGAGATCGCGGTCAGCCACCACAGCGCCGCGTGCACGGCGGCGAACGCCAGGACGAACCCGACGCGTTCGATCCACGGGTTCACGGTCCTGCGCACCGGACGAGCGTACCGGCAGCGAGCGCACCCGAACCGGCTGAGAATCCCAGGCTCCCCCAACCATGACGTGTCACCGTCTTGCTCGTGACCACCGAAACCCCGCGCGGGCGCCGCAAGGCCGTCATCTGGATCTCCGTCATCGCCGCCGTCGTCGTGCTCGGCGTCATCGGGGCGATCGTCGCGACGAACGTCTACACGAGCAACGAGAACGCGAAGGCGTCGGCGGCACCGTCCGTGGCCGCCAGCCGCGAGGCCTCCACCCTCGACGACTCCGACCTGTCCGGCGCGTGGACGGTCGGCGGCGACTCCGAGGCCGGCTACCGCCTGCACGAGGTCCTGAACGGCTCCGACGTCACCGTCACCGGCCGCACCGACAGCGTCTCCGGCAGCGCCACCGTCGACGGCACGAGCATCACGAAGGCAACGATCACGGTGCAGGTCGCCGACATCGCCACCGATTCGGACCAGCGTGACTCCTACTTCCGCGACTCCGCGATGGACACCGCCGCCTTCCCCGAGGCCACGTTCGAACTCTCCGAGCCGATCGCCGACGCGGTCCCGAGCGGCTCGGACACGACGAAGGTCACCGCTGCCGGCAAGCTCACGCTGCACGGCGTCACGAAGGACGTCACCGCCGACCTGCAGGTCGGCCTGAACGGCGACGGCGTCGACATCTCCGGCTCGATCCCGGTCACCTTCTCGGACTACGGCGTGCAGGCGCCGAGCCTCGGCTTCGTGAAGGTCGACGACTCCGGCACGGTCGAGTTCCTGGTGCACGCGACCCCCGCGAGCTGACGGCCGCGACGCGCGTCACGCCCGTGACGTGCGCGACAGGCGGACGGGAGGCCCGTGGCGGCCCCGCCACGGGCCTCCCGTCCGTCCCCTGCTCGCGTCCCAGGCCGCGCCCTCTCGCGCATGCGTGCGCATGTTGCGACCTTCCACCCGTCGAACCGGTGGCGTCCCGTCGGAACATGCGCACGTACCCATTGCGTGCGCATCTTCCGACAGAACACGCGTCGATCACCTCGTGCATCGTCGGAAGGTGCGCGCGCACCGACCCCTACCCGCGCGCGTCGCCGTCGACGACCAGGTCCCGCACGACCCCGGGCAGCTCGGCGATGAGCCCGGTCATCGGGAACGGCCCGCCACCGGACGCCCGCCGCGCCGCGAGCCCGTGCACCACCGCGGCCGACGCGGCCAGGTGCGCGAGGTCCGACGGCGTCAGCGACGATCCGGCTGCCTCGACGGACCCCTGCCGCGCTGCCACGAGCGCACCGAGGACCCCGCCGAGGACGTCCCCGGCACCGGCGGCGGCGAGCCACGGCGTCGCCGACGACGCCACCAACCGGACCGACCCGTCGGGCGTGACCACGTGCGTGCGCTCGCCCTTGAGCAGGACGACGCTGCCGGTCTGCTCGGCGGCTCGGAGCGCTGCTGCGGCGGGATCCTGCTCGATCGACTCGCGGGAGACGCCGAGCAACGACGCGAGCTCCCCCGCGTGCGGGGTCAGGACGGCGAGCGGGCCGAGGTCGACGAGCGGGATCGCGCCCGCGTCGACCACGACCGGGACGCCGTCGTCCGAAGCGTGCGTGAAGGCCGAGGCGGTCGTGTCGTCCAGGTCACCGAGCGACGACGCCGAGATGCCCGAGCCGACGAGCCAGGCCTGCACCCGACCGACGCCGGCGACGGACTCGGGGCGACGCGCCAGGACGTGGTCCGACGCCCGCGACGGCCCGACGTACCGGACCATGCCGACACCGGTGTGGACCGCGGCGTCGACCCCGAGCACCGCGGCACCCGGGTACTGGTCGGAGCCGGTCGCGATGCCGAGCACCCCACGGCGGTACTTGGTGGACTCCCCCGTCGGCGCGGTGACCCACGCGGCGGCATCGGACGGCTGGACGGGCACGAAGTCGTTCACCGGCCCCACGTTACGGTGGAGCGCATGAGCCTGTTCCTGCCTGGTCGCGTGGTGGTCTTCGACTACGGCGAGGTGATCAGCCGGACGCCGCACGCGTCGCGCGACGCCCTCGTCGAGCTGACCGGGGTGCCGGCCGACGAGCTGTTCCCCGTCTACCAGGAGCTCCGCCACGACCTGGACCGCGGCGACCTGTCCGTGGTGGCGTACTGGCGGGCGATCGGCGAGCGCGTCGGGCGGACCTGGAGCATCACGGACATCCACCGGTTCTGGGCGGTCGACTTCACCGGGTGGTTCGAGGTCGAACCGGAGACCCTGGCGATCGTCGAGGAGCTGCACGACGCCGGCACCCGGGTGGCGCTGCTGTCGAACGCCGGCTTCGACTTCGGTGACCCGTACCGACGCTCCCCGATGGGCTCGCTGTTCGAGACGGTGGTGGTGAGCGCCGAGGAGCACGTCCTGAAGCCCGACGCATCCATCTACCGCGACACGTGCGCACGTCTGGGAATCGAGCCGCAGCAGATGGTGTTCGTGGACAACAGGGCCGAGAACGCCACCGGCGCGGAAGCGATCGGGGCGGTCGGCCACCACTACACGTCGTCGGCGTCACTGCGGTCGTTCCTGACGGAACTCGCGGCCGAGCCGGCGCCCGTCCCCTGAGGAGTCCCGCGTGACGCACGCCCTGTTCGAGCCGATCACCATCCGCGACCTGACGGTCCGCAACCGCATCTGGGTCTCCCCGATGTGCCAGTACTCGGCCGAGGAGCAGGACGGCGTGCCGACCGCGTGGCACCTCGTCCACCTGGGCGGCTTCGCCAAGGGCGGTGCCGGTGCGGTGGTCGTCGAGGCGACCGGCGTGGTGCCGGAGGGCCGGATCAGCCCGCAGGACCTCGGGCTCTGGAACGACCAGCAGCGCGACGCCTTCAAGCCGATCGTCGACTTCCTGCACGCGCAGGGCGCTGCCGCCGGTGTCCAGCTCGCGCACGCCGGCCGCAAGGCATCGACGTTCCGTCCGTGGGAGTCCACGCACGGTTCGGTCCCCGCCGACCAGGGCGGCTGGTCCACCGTCGCCCCGTCCGCCGTGGCCTTCGACGGCTACGCGGTCCCGCGCGAGCTGGAGACCGAGGACATCCGGGTCGTCGCACTGGCGTTCGCGCAGTCCGCTCGCCGCGCCGTCGAGGCCGGGTTCGACCTGGTCGAGATCCACGCCGCCCACGGGTACCTGCTGCACCAGTTCCTCTCGCCGCTGAGCAACCACCGCACGGACCAGTACGGCGGGTCGCTCGAGAACCGCGCCCGGGCACTGCTCGAGGTCCTCGACGCCGTCCGTGCCGAGGTCGGCGAGGGCTTCCCGATCGTCGTGCGGTTCTCGGCGACCGACTGGGTGGACGGCGGGCTCACGCTCGACGAGACCACGGAGGTCGCTCGGTGGGCTGCGGAGCACGGCGCGGACCTGGCTGATGTCTCGACCGGCGGCAACGTCGCGAGCGCACCGATCCCGGTCGGCCCCGGCTACCAGGTGCCGCACGCTGCGGCGATCAAACGCGACGCCGGCATCGGCACCATCGCGGTCGGCATGATCTCCGAGGGCTTCCAGGCCGAGCAGATCGTCGCGACCGGACAGGCCGACGTCGTGATGGTGGGCCGCGAGTTCCTGCGCGACCCGAGCTTCCCGCTGCGCGTGGCCGTCGAGCTCGGCGTGACCGTCGACTACGAGCCGCAGCAGTACCACCGCGCGCGGGTCACGGCGTAGACGCGCGGCCTTCCTGAACAAGTTCTCGGTCGGCCCCTCGGGCAGGCAGTACGATTGGCAGCACTGTGGACGATCCCCCGAATAGTTCTTCGCCTCACTCATCCGCCGCTCACTCGGTGAGCTGCACGTCATCCCCGTGCGCGGACGGGGGTGAATCATGAGTCCGATCGACATCGTCATGCTCGTCGGCGGCATCCTGCTGACACTCGGTACCGGCGTCTTCGTCGCGTCCGAGTTCGCGCTGGTCAACCTCGACCGCGCCGACGTCGAAGCGCGTCGCGACCGCGGTGAGCCGGGCCTGGCACCCGTCATCGGGGCGTTGAAGGTCACCTCGACGCACCTGTCCAGTGCGCAGCTCGGCATCACGCTGACCACGCTGCTCACCGGCTACCTGCTCGAGCCGTCCATCGCGAAGCTGCTCGAAGCGCCGTTCCTGGCGATGAACCTGCCCGAGGGCATCGTCGAGACCGTCGGATCGATCATCGCGCTCGTCATCGCGACCCTGCTGTCGATGATCCTCGGCGAACTGGTACCGAAGAACTTCGCGCTCGCGCTGCCGCTGCAGACCGCGAAGCTCGTCGTGCCGTTGCAGATCGCCTTCACGACCGTGTTCAGGCCGGCGGTCGCGGTGCTCAACGGCACCGCGAACGCCGTGCTGCGGTCGATCGGCATCGAGCCGCAAGAGGAACTCTCCGGTGCTCGCAGCGCCGAAGAGCTCACCTCGCTGCTCCGCCGTTCGGCGTCCGAGGGGTCGCTCGAGCAGGACACCGCGACGCTGCTCCAGCGGACGATCTCGTTCTCGGAGCTCAGCGCCAGCGACGTGATGACGCCGCGCCCGCGGCTCTCCACCATCCGGGTGTCCGAGTCCGCGCAGGACGTCATCGCCCTCGCACGCAAGACCGGCTTCAGCCGCTTCCCCGTCATCGAGGAGGACGCGGACGACGTCGTCGGCATCGTGCACGTCAAGCAGGCCGTCGCCGTCCCCCGCGAGAAGCGCCCGGAGGTCCCTGTCGGAGCACTCATGACCGACGCCGAACGCGTGCCCGAGACGATGCCGGGCGACACCCTGCTCGCCGAGGTCCGCGGCCGCGGCTACCAGATGGTCATCGTGGTCGACGAGTACGGCGGCACCGCCGGGGTCGTCACGCTCGAGGACCTCATCGAGGAGATCGTCGGCGAGGTCTCCGACGAGCACGACCGCGCGCGCATCGACGTGGTCCGCTCCCGCGACTGGCTGACCTTCCCCGGTCTCCTGCGTCCCGACGAGCTCGAGGACCGCGCCGGCGTGAAGGTGCCGGAGGACGGCCCCTACGAGACCGTCGGCGGGTTCCTCATGTCGACGCTCGGCCGCCTGCCCGTCGTCGGTGACGAGGTCCCGCTCGACAGCGGTGTCTTCCGGGTCGAACGCCTGGACGGCCGCCGGATCGACCGCATCCGCTGGACCCCGACGCCCCCGCCGACGGACACCGCGGCGACCGCCATCATCATCCCCGCAACGAAGACCGGCACCAAGACCGCGAAGCGGTCCGAGACGAAGGAGAGCACCCGATGAGCTCCGACTGGTGGGGGATCTTCTGGCTCTTCGTGCTGCTGCTCGGCAACGCGTACTTCGTCGCCGCCGAGTTCGCCGTCATCTCCGCCCGCCGCTCCCAGATCGAACCGCGCGCAGAAGAGGGCTCGAAGGCCGCGCAGATGACCCTGTGGGCGATGGAGCACGCCACTCGCATGCTCGCGACCACGCAGCTCGGCATCACGGTCTGCTCGCTGCTCATCCTGAACGTCTCCGAGCCGGCGATCCACCACCTGCTCGAGGTGCCGCTGCACCTGACGGGCTGGAGCGTCGAGGTCATCGGCACCGTGGCGTTCGTGGTCACGCTGCTGCTCGTCTCGTTCCTGCACGTGGTGTTCGGCGAGATGGTCCCGAAGAACATCTCGTTCTCGATGCCGGACCGCGCAGCGCTGCTGCTCGTGCCGACGCTCTGGTACATCGGCCACGGCCTGCACTGGGTCATCGTCGGCCTGAACGAGGTCGCGAACGCCGTGCTGCGCCTGTTCCGCGTCGAGCCCAAGGACGAAGCCGTCAGCGCCTTCACGGTGGAAGAGGTGCAGACGATCGTGGAGCAGTCCCGCCGCGAGGGCACCCTGACCGACGACGGCAAGCTCGCCCTGGCGTTCGAGTTCACCGAGAAGAAGGTCCGCGACGTCGCCGTGCCGATGGCCGAGCTCGTCACCCTGCCCGAGGACGCCACCCCGGCGGACGTCGAGCGTGCGGTGGCGCAGCGCGGGTTCTCGCGGTACGTGCTCGTCGGCGAGGACGGCTCCCCCACGGGCTACGTGCACGTGAAGGACGTCATCGACCTGCGGCCGGACGAGTTCGACGACCCGGTGCCGCCGAAGCGCATCCGCCAGCTCATCTCGCTCTACACGGAGATGGACCTGGAGGACGCCCTGGCCACCATGCGGGCTGCGGGCCGCCACGTCGCGCGGGCGTTCGACGCCGATGGCCGGACCCTCGGCGTGCTCTTCCTCGAGGACATCCTCGAGGAGCTCGTCGGCGAGGTCGAGGACGCGACCCGACGCCGGTAGCCACACCGCCAGTCCCGCCAGTCCCGCCACAGCGACAGATTCCCGCGAACGTTCCGCAGGGAACTGTCGCTTTCGCGATGGCGGACGGGAGTCCCGCGGCAACGCAGCCACGGGCCTCCCGTCCGCCCCGCGGCCAGCCGCGAGACTCGGCGTGAGCGACCGATCTCACGGCCGGCGCTACAGATTCGGTCGCCCAGCCCGAGACTCGGTGCCGCCAATCCCGCCAAAGCGACAGATTCCCGCGAACGTTCCGCAGGGAACTGTCGCTTTCGCGATGGCGGACGGGAGGCCCGTGGCAACGCAGCCACGGGCCTCCCGTCCGCCCCGCGGCCGGCCGCGAGACTCGGCGTGAGCGACCGATCTCACGGCCGGCGCTACAGATTCGGTCGCCCAGCCCGAGACTCGGTGCCGCCAGTCCCGCCAAAGCGACAGATTCCCGCGAACGTTCCGCAGGGAACTGTCGCTTTCGCGATGGCGGACGGGAGTCCCGCGGCAACGCAGCCACGGGCCTCCCGTCCGACGTGTGGTCGCGACCAGGGCCGCGCCCGCCGGCGCGCGCTACCAGCTGACGGGGAGCGGCTTGCCCTCTTCGTAGCCGGCGGCGGACTGGATGCCGACCAGGGCACGCTCGGAGAACTCGGCCAGCGACGCGGCGCCCGCGTAGGTGGCGGAGCTCCGGACGCCCGTGGTGATCATGTCGAGCAGGTCCTCGACGCTCGGGCGCTCCGGGTCGAGGTAGATCGTCGACGACGAGATCCCCTCGGCGAAGAGCTCCTTGCGGGCCCGCTCGTACGGGTCGAGCCGCTCGAAGCGCTCGCGGACGGCCTTCGCGGACGCCATCCCCCAGCTCTCCTTGTAGGCCTTGCCGGCGGCGTCGCGACGGAGCACGCCCGGCGCTTCGAGGGTGCCGGCGAACCACGAGCCGATCATCACGGCCGAGGCGCCGGCCGCCAGTGCGAGGGCGACGTCGCGCGGGTAGCGCACCCCGCCGTCGGCCCAGACGTGCGCGCCGAGGGACCGGGCGGCGGCGGCGGTCTCGAGGACGGCGGAGAACTGCGGCCGACCGACGGCGGTCATCATGCGCGTGGTGCACATGGCGCCGGGTCCGACACCGACCTTGATGATGTCCGCGCCCGCGTCGACGAGGTGGGCGACGGCGTCGGCGGTGACGACGTTGCCGGCGACGAGCGGGATGCCGAGCCGGAGCCCCGCGACGGTGCGGAGCGCGCGGAGCATGCTCTCCTGGTGGCCGTGCGCCGTGTCGAGCACGAGCACGTCGACCCCGGCGGCGGCGAGGGCCTGCGCCTTGGCGGCGACGTCGCCGTTGATGCCGATCGCGGCCGCGACGCGCAGGCGACCAGAGACGTCGACGGCCGGCGTGTAGATGTCCGAGCGGATGGCGCTGGTCCGGCTCGTGGTGCCGACGACCTTGCCGTGCCGCACGACGGGTGCGAAGTCGACCTCGGCGCCGCTCAGGACGTCGTAGACGTGGCGGGGCGCGCCGGCGTCCTCGGCGTCGATCGCGGTCGAGGCGCCGTGCAGCAGGTCGCCGAGCGTCGCGTCGGGACCGGCGTCGCCGAGCCGGCTGGCGGGGACGCACCCGAGGTACTCCCCGGCGGCGTCGCGGACCACCACGCCCCGACCGGCGACGGGCAGCAGCTGCTCGAGCGCCTCGGCGACGGTGGTGGACGAGCCCATGTCGTAGGCGGTGTCGTAGTCGACCGGCTGGTCCTTCACCCAGCGGATCGCGGCGTCGAGGTCCTGCAGGTGCATGTCCTGCGGCAGGACGCCGAGGCCCCCGCGCCGGGCCAGGGTCGCGGCGAGGCGCGGACCCGTGACCGAGTTCATGTTGGCGCTCACGATCGGGATCGTCGCACCGCTGCCGTCGTTCGACGCGAGGTCGACGTCGAAGCGGCTCGTCACGCCGGATCGGCTCGGGACGAGGAAGACGTCGGAGTAGGTCAGGTCGTGTGTCGGCCGCGTCTCGTAGAACCTCATGGGCCCCACTGTACGGCTCCGCCCGGAGGCCGGACCGGGCCCCGACTCGCGCCGCGGCTGACACCGAACGGACATGTGCGAGCGGCTAGGCTTGGCACCTGTGCGGGGCAGGGTTGCACCGCACGACACACACGAGCATCTATCGACGGAGAGTGGGCGATCGGCTGTGTCGAGCCATCTGACCGGAACGGACGAGACCGCGGGCGAATTCGGGGCGAACGAGTGGCTCGTCGACGAGCTCTACGAGCAGTTCGTCGCGGACAAGGAGTCGGTCGACAAGTCCTGGTGGCCGGTCCTCGAGAGCTACCACCGCACGCAGGTCGGCGGCGCTCCGGCAGCTGACCAGCAGTCCTCGACGCCCGCGCAGTCGACCACGCAGCAGCCCGCGACCGGCGACGCGCCGGCCCCGCAGCAGCAGGCAGCGCAGGGTGGTCCGATCCAGGCGAAGACCACGTCGCGCCAGCCGACCCCGCCGCCGATCCCGGCCGAGGCCAACGACGCCGCCGACGACCACGAGGAGACCCACGAGGACGTGGCGACCCCGCTCCGGGGCATGGCGAAGACCCTGGCGTCGAACATGGACGCCTCGCTGACCGTCCCGACGGCAACGAGTGTCCGGACGATCCCGGCGAAGCTGATGATCGACAACCGGATCGTCATCAACAACCACCTGCGCCGTGCCCGCGGCGGCAAGATCTCCTTCACCCACCTCATCGGGTGGGCGATGGTGCAGGCACTCAAGGACTTCCCGAGCCAGAACGTGTTCTACGAGGAGCGCGACGGCAAGCCGTTCGTCGTCGCCCCGGCGCACGTGGGCCTCGGCATCGCGATCGACGTCCCGAAGAAGGACGGCACCCGGTCGCTCCTCGTGCCGAGCATCAAGCGTGCGGAGACCCTGACCTTCGGCCAGTTCCTGTCGGCCTACGAGGACCTGGTCAAGCGGGCCCGCGACAACAAGCTGACGCCGGCCGACTTTCAGGGCACCACGATCTCGCTCACGAACCCGGGCGGCATCGGCACCGTGCACTCGGTCCCCCGCCTGACCAAGGGGCAGGGCTCGATCATCGGCGCCGGCGCCCTCGAGTACCCGGCGCAGTTCCAGGGCTCGGCGTCGAAGACCCTCGTCGAGCTCGGCATCGGCAAGACCATCACCCTGACGAGCACCTACGACCACCGGGTGATCCAGGGCGCCGGCTCGGGCGAGTACCTCAAGCACGTGCACGAACGCCTCATCGGCGAGCACGGCTTCTACGACGGCATCTTCGCGGCGCTCCGGATCCCGTACAAGCCGATCCAGTGGGCGAACGACATCAACGTCGACCTGGCGCACCGGGTCAACAAGACCGCCCGCGTGCAGGAGCTCATCAACAGTTACCGCGTCCGCGGGCACCTGATGGCCGACATCGACCCGCTCGAGTACCGCCAGCGCACGCACCCCGACCTCGAGATCGAGAGCCACGGGCTGACGTTCTGGGACCTCGACCGCGAGTTCGTCACCGGTGGGCTGGCCGGCACGACGAGTGCTCCGCTGCGCGACGTCCTCGGGATCCTGCGCGACGCCTACTGCCGCACCGTCGGCATCGAGTACATGCACATCCAGGACCCGGAGCAGCGCCGCTGGGTGCAGGAACGCATCGAGGTCCCGTACTCGAAGCCGTCGAAGGACGAGCAGCTGCGCGTCCTCGGCAAGCTCAACGAGGCCGAGGCGTTCGAGACCTTCCTGCAGACCAAGTACGTCGGGCAGAAGCGCTTCTCGCTCGAGGGCGGCGAGTCCACCATCGCGTTCCTCGACACGCTCATCCAGCACGCTGCCGGTGTCGGCCTTGCCGAGGTCGCGATCGGCATGGCCCACCGCGGTCGCTTGAACGTCCTGACGAACATCGCCGGCAAGACCTACGGCCAGATCTTCCGTGAGTTCGAGGGCTCGTCCCTGCCGGGCTCGGTGTCCGGTCAGGGTTCCGGCGACGTGAAGTACCACGTCGGCACCGAGGGGCTGTTCCGCACCTCGGACGGCTCGAGCATCCCCGTGACGATCGCGGCGAACCCGTCCCACCTCGAGGCCGTCGACGGCGTGCTCGAGGGCATCGTCCGGGCCAAGCAGGACAAGCAGGGCCCCGGTTCGACGAACGTCCTACCGGTGCTCGTTCACGGCGACGCGGCGATGGCCGGTCAGGGCGTGGTCGTCGAGACGCTGCAGATGTCGCAGCTCCGCGGCTACCGCACGGGCGGCACCGTGCACCTGGTCATCAACAACCAGGTCGGGTTCACCACCCCGCCCGAGTCGGCGCGCAGCTCGGTGTACTCCACCGACGTCGCGAAGACGATCCAGGCGCCGATCTTCCACGTGAACGGCGACGACCCCGAGGCCGTCGCACGCGTCGCCGACCTGGCGTTCGCGTACCGCGAGGCGTTCCACCGCGACGTCGTCATCGACCTCATCTGCTACCGCCGCCGCGGGCACAACGAGGGCGACGACCCCTCGATGACCCAGCCGCTCATGTACAACCTGATCGAGGCGAAGCGGTCCGTCCGCACGCTGTACACCGAGGCCCTCGTCGGCCGCGGGGACATCACGCAGGAAGAGTACGACGAGGCGCACCGCGACTTCCAGGACCGCCTGGAGCGTGCCTTCGCCGAGACGCACGAGGCGCAGACCGGCACCATCCCGGTGATCCAGGTCGACGACGACGGTGCCATGCAGGGGCTCGAACGCCCGGCGGCGCAGCAGGACGACTCCGAGGTCGAGGTCCGCGAGACCGCAGTGTCCGAAGAGCTCGTCCGCTCCATCGGTGACGCGCACAGCAACCCGCCCGCTGGCTTCTCGATCCACCCGAAGCTGCAGCAGCTGCTGTCGAAGCGCACCGACATGACGCGCAACGGCGGCGTGGACTGGGCGATGGCCGAGCTCATGGCGATCGGTTCGCTGCTGGTGGAGGGCAAGCCCGTCCGGTTCGCCGGCCAGGACGCCCGCCGCGGCACCTTCGTCCAGCGCCAGGCGGTGTTCCACGACCGGTCGAACGGCCAGGAGTGGCTGCCGCTGTCGAACCTCACCGAGGACCAGGCCCGGTTCACCATCTACGACTCGCTGCTCAGCGAGTACGCGGCGATGGCGTTCGAGTACGGCTACTCGGTCGAGCGGCCCGAGGCACTCGTGCTGTGGGAGGCGCAGTTCGGCGACTTCGCGAACGGCGCCCAGACCGTCATCGACGAGTTCATCTCGTCCGCCGAGCAGAAGTGGGGACAGCGCTCCGGCCTCGTCCTGCTGCTGCCGCACGGCTACGAGGGTCAGGGACCGGATCACTCGTCCGCCCGCATCGAGCGCTACCTGCAGCTGTGCGCCGAGGACAACATGGTCGTCGCCCGCCCGTCCACTCCGGCGTCGTACTTCCACTTGCTGCGCCGCCAGGCGTGGGAGCGTCCGCAGAAGCCGCTGATCGTGTTCTCCCCGAAGGCCATGCTCCGCCTGCGCCAGGCGACGAGCGCGGTCGAGGCCTTCACGAACGGCACCTTCGAGGAAGTGATCGACGACGACCGCGTGGCCCAGAAGGCGGCGGTGCGTCGCGTGGTCCTGCACTCCGGCAAGGTGCACCACGACCTGCGCGCCGAGGCGGACAAGCGCGGGGTCACCGACGTCGCCCTCGTCCGGCTCGAGCAGCTCGCACCGCTCCCCCTCGAGCGGATCCTCGAGGTGCTGGCCGGCTACCCGGACGCCGACGTCGTGTGGGCGCAGGAGGAGCCGGAGAACCAGGGCGCCTGGCCGTTCGTCTGCATGAACCTGTCGCCGCACCTCGACGGTCGGCCGCTGTCCGTCGCCGCCCGTGCCGCGAGTGCCGCGCCGGCCACCGGGTCGTCGAAGCGCTCCGCACAGGAAGCCACCGAGGTCATCGAGAAGGCGTTGAGCGCGTCGGCCTGAGCGTCAGGAAGCGCCCCGTGCAGGAGTCCAAGGGGCTCCTGCACGGGGCGCTTCAACGTTCGCGAGGAACGTGACGGCTACGCGATCTTCGTGTAGCGCACACCCGCGTCGTGGTACCCGCGCTTCTGGTAGAACCGGTGCGCGCTGTCCGTGGCAGCCGCACTGACGGCGCTCAGGCGACGCGCGCCCTGCTCGACGGCCCACGCTTCGAAGGTGCCGATGAGCGCCGAACCGGTGCCGAGCCTCCTGGCCGCGTCGTCGACCACCAGCAGCAGGAGCTGCGCCGTCGGCTCGTCGCTCGCGTACGCCCAGGTGACCTGCGCGCCCGCGACGGCGACCGGCCGTCCGTCGTCCCCACGCACCACCCAGGTGCGGTGTCCGGCCTCGGGCGTGAGCCGTTCGAGGCGTGCGCGCATCGCGGCGTCGTCGACCTCGTGGCCGAGCAGGCGGACGAGGGCAGCGACGTCGGAGACGTCCGTGTCGGACCAGGTGGTGATCGACTCGACGAGGAGGGTCATGTCCGTGACACTACCGACCCGACCCGCCGTGTGACGACGGAGCCGAGGACCTCAGTGGGTCGACTGCTCCAGCCGGATGCGCGCGAGGATCTCGCCACGCAGTTCTTCCGGAGCGGTCTCCTTGCACGCGCGGCGCACGGTCTCGATCAGGACGACGCCGACGCGGTGTTCGGTCGTGCAGTCCTCGCAGTCGTCCATGTGCTCACGGATGTCCGCCGCGTCCTCGCGGCAGAGCTCCCCGTGCAGGAACTCCTCGAGCTCGGCCTTCGCCTTGGAGCAGTCGCAGCCGCTCATCGTGCTTCCTTCCCATCGACGCGACCCTCGGTCGCGGCAGTCTTCCGGCCTCGTCCGCGCATCGTCGCCGTCGACGCTGCGTCTGGGACGATGCCGGTCTCACGGGCGTGGTCCGCCAGGAGCCCCCGGAGGAGCCGGCGACCACGGTGCAGACGGCTCATGACCGTCCCCACGGGGGTCTTCATGATGTCGGCGATCTCCTGGTAGGAGAAGCCTTCGACATCGGCGAAGTACACGGCCATCCGGAAGTCCTCGGGGATGGCCTGCAGGGCGTCCTTGACGGCGGACGACGGCAGGTGGTCGATCGCGTCGGCCTCGGCGGACCGTGCGGAGATCGACTGGGTGACGCTCTCGGCGCCGCCGAGCTGCCAGTCCTCGAGCTCGTCGATGGTGCCCTGGTAGGGGTTCCGCTGGTTCTTGCGGTACGTGTTGATGAACGTGTTCGTCAGGATCCGGTACAACCAGGCCTTCAGGTTCGTGCCCTGCTTGAACTGGCGGAACGCGGCGAACGCCTTGACGAAGGTCTCCTGCACCAGGTCCGAGGCGTCGGCCGGGTTGCGGGTCATCCGCATCGCCGCGCCGTACAGCTGGTCCATGAAGGGCAGCGCCTGGGTCTCGAAGAGGGCCCGGAGTTCGTCGGCCGACACGGTCTTGGCGTCGACGAAGGACTCGTCGTCCGCTTCTTCCGCCTCGACCGCGTCGAGCTGCTCCTCGGTCTCCTCGACCAGGTCGTGCGGTGCTGCCTGCGGCTCGTCGGTCGTCATCGCGGGCCAGTCTAGAGCGAGCGACGTGGACACGCCGGGCAGGCGCGTCCGCGAGGGTGCGAGTGCTGTCGCCAAGGGTCCTCCCGATCGTTTCAGTAGTCTTGTGAACCGATGGCAGACACGACGCATTCCCAGAGCGGTGCACAGGCCGCCGCGGACCCGGCCCCCTGGATCGCCCCGCTCGCGCGCGGTCCCCTGCGTGGCGACGTCGCGCTGCCCGGCTCGAAGTCGCTGACGAACCGCGAGCTCGTGCTCGCCGCCCTCGCCGACGGCCCCTCCGTCATCCGCCTGCCGCTGCACTCGCGCGACTCGGCGCTCATGATCGCGGCGCTCCGGCAGCTCGGCGTCGGGATCGACGAGGTCGAGCCGGCACCGGGCGCGCAGCCGAACCCCTACGGCCCGGACCTCCGGATCACCCCGGCGCCGATGCACGGCGACGTCCGCGTCGACTGCGGCCTCGCCGGCACCGTGATGCGGTTCCTGCCGCCGCTGGCCGCCCTGGCGGTCGGCCCGGTCGTCGTCGACGGCGACCCCTACGCCCGCAAGCGTCCGATGCACGCGATCATCGGGGCGCTCGTCGACCTGGGCGTCGACGTCACCGATGACGGCGACGGCTCGATGCCGTTCGCGTTCACCGGCACCGGTTCGGTGCGCGGTGGCGCCCTGTCGATCGACGCGTCGGCGTCGTCGCAGTTCGTGTCGGGCCTGCTGCTCTCCGCGCCGCGCTTCGACGAGGGGCTGCACCTCACCCACGTCGGGGAACGTCTGCCGAGCCTGCCGCACATCGAGATGACCGTCGCCGCGCTCCGCGCCCGCGGCGTGACCGTCGACGAGCCCGCGGTCGGCGAGTGGGTCGTCCACCCCGGTCCGATCGCCGCGCGCGACGTCACCATCGAGCCCGACCTGTCGAACGCCGCGCCGTTCGCGGTCGCCGCGCTCGTCGCCGGCGGCACCGTCCGCATCCGCACCTGGCCGCGCGAGACCACGCAGGTCGGCGCCGACCTGGAGACGCTCCTGCCCCTGTGGGGCGCGACCGTGGCCCGTGACGGCGACGACCTGGTCGTCGACGGCGGCGTCGGGATCCGGGGTGGGGCCTCCTTGCCGGGTCTCGACCTGGACCTCAGCCGCGGCGGCGAACTCGCACCGGCGCTCGTCGCGCTGGCCGCGCTGGCCGGCGGGCCGACCGAGATCACCGGGATCGGCCACCTGCGTGGGCACGAGACGGATCGTCTCGCCGCGCTCGCGGCGGACGTGAACCGGTCGGGAGGCGCGGTGCACGAACTCGACGACGGCCTGCGCATCGAACCTGCCGCGCTCCACGGCGGCGGCTGGGCCGCGTACGACGACCACCGGATGGCGACAGCCGGCGCCGTCGTGGGCCTCGTCGTCGACGGCGTCGCCGTCGACGACATCGGGTGCACGGCCAAGACGCTGCCGCAGTTCCCCGAGCTGTGGGCGGCGTTGGTGGAGTCCTCCGGCTCGGTCGACCCGGCTCCGAGCGGGGTCTGAGCGCATGAGCTGGTGGGACGACGTCGACGGTGACGACTCCGACGCGGACGAACCGTACGGACAGTACGACGAGTCGAGCGTGCGGGTGCGTCCGAACCCGAAGGGCAACCGGCCCCGCACGAAGACCCGGCCGACGTACGACGACGCGCCCGTGGGGTGGGTCACGAACGTCGACCGTGGGCGGTTCGGCGTGCTGATCGATGACCACGTCATCACGGCGACGAAGGCCCGCGAGCTCGGCAAGAAGTCCGTCGTCACCGGCGACCACGTGTCGCTCGTCGGCGACGTCTCGGGTGACCCCGGATCGCTGGCGCGCATCGTGAAGGTCGCCGAGCGCACCACGCTGCTCCGCCGCAGTGCCGACGACTCCGACGAGGTCGAGCGCGTCATCGTGGCGAACGCCGACCAGATGCTCATCGTCGTGGCGGCCGCCGACCCCGAGCCCCGCACCCGGCTCATCGACCGCTACCTGGTCGCCGCGTTCGACGCCGGGCTCGACCCGATCCTCTGCATCACGAAGACGGACCTCGCTGACCCGGCGCCGTTCCTGGCGCACTTCGCCTGCCTCTCCTTGCGGATCGTGACGAGTCGGTCCGACGACGTCCCGTTCGAGGCGCTGCACGACCTGCTCGACGACAAGGTCACGGTGACCGTGGGGCACTCCGGTGTCGGCAAGTCGACCCTCGTGAACGCCCTGACCGGGTCGACGCGGGCTATCGGCGTCGTGAACTCGGTGACCGGGCGCGGGCGGCACACCTCGTCGTCGTCGATCGCGCTGCGGGTCCGTGACGGCGGGTGGATCATCGACACCCCGGGCGTGCGGTCGTTCGGCCTCGGGCACGTCGACCCCGCGAACGTGTTCCGCGCGTTCGCCTCGCACGCGATCCCGGTGCGCCCCGCTCGGGACGGCATCCCCCTGGCGCAGGCACACGACTGGGAGATCGTCGACCGGGTGCAGGACGGCGAGCTCGGCGTCACCGGCGTCGAACGGCTCGACTCGTTCCGCGCGCTCCTGACGGGCATGGGCGCCTCCGACCCCGGCATGGAGTAGCCCGGCGCGCGCCCGCGCCCGCGCCCGCGCCCGTCGGCGGGCACCGATGGGTCACGAACTGTCGCCTGACAGAGCAGCATTCAACGGTTCGTGGCCGCTCGAGCTCCGACGCACGGCACGTCGTGACCACTCCGGCGCCCCGACCCGCCCCGTCCAGGTTCCGAAATCTGCACATCTCGGCGGTGGTTCGGGCCGTTCGTGGAACCTCGGCGAACCGCGTGCGGCATGTCGTGGAACCTCGGCGGAGGGCGCTCGGGCGTGGCACCTCGTCCCACCGCGCCCGGCCGGCCTCGGACGGGTGCTCCTGACCTTCGCCACGCACATCCTCGTGCCGCTGTTCCTCGCCGCCGGCATGGGCCTCGCCTACCTCGGTGCCTTCCACGCACCCGCGCCGAAGGAACTGCCCGTCGGCATCGTCGGTCAGTCCGCCGCGACCCAGGTGTTCGCCCAGACCGTCACCGACGAGTCCGACGGTGCCCTCGTCGCCCACGTCGTCCCCTCGACCAAGGACGCCGAGCGGCAGATCCGCGACCGCGACCTGGCCGCCGTGTACGCCCCGACCACCACGGGCGCGACGCTCTACGTGTCGACCGCGGCATCGGAGACGACCGCGAGCGCCGCACAGAAGGTCTTCCTGCCGATCGCTTACGAGCAGCACGTGCCGTTCCGGGTCGTCGACGTCGTCCCCACGGGCGAACAGGACAGCACCGGCCAGGGGCTGTTCTTCCTGCTCGTCGCCCTGAGCGTCGGCGGCTACGCATCGGCCATCGCCGTGGCGTCCGTCGCGACGAAGCTCCGCGCGGTGTGGACCGCGGTGGTCGGCCTCGCCACCGCCGGGGTCGTCGCCGGCATCGGCATCATCGTCGCCGGGCCGATCTACGGCGTCATCACCACGCACCACTGGCAGGTGTTCCTGTTCGCCTGGCTGTACGACGCGATCATCGTCGCGATCGGCGTCGGCCTGCACCCGGTCCTCGGGCGGTGGACGACACCCGTGCTCACCATGCTGTTCGTGATGCTCAACTTCACGTCGTCCGGCGGCATCTTCCAGGCGTCGTTCGTGCCCGGGTTCTTCTCCGCACTCCACTCCTTCTGGAGTGGCGCCGCGTGGCTGCAGGCGGCACAGGACCTGCAGTACTTCCCGGACGCCTCGCTCGGCCGGTCGTCCCTGGTGCTCGCGCTCTGGCTCGCCGCAGCCGTCCTGCTGTGCGTGGTCGTGCACGGCCTCGTCGCCCGCCGCACCCGCATCGCCCGCGAGCGTGAGGTCACCCGGCTCGAAGAGGAAGAGGTCGTCGCCGCGTAGCCCCGCTACGCTCGACCCGTGGACCTCAGCGCCGACCTGGACTTCGCCCGCTCGCTCGCCGACATCGCCGACACGATCAGCCTCGAGCGGTTCCGCGCCGCCGACCTGCACGTGTCGAAGAAGGCCGACAGCACGCACGTGACCGACGCCGACCAGGCCGTCGAACACGCCCTGCGCGAGCGGATCGCGACGGAACGACCCGACGACGCGTTCCTCGGCGAGGAGACCACGGCGGACACCGGCGCCGAGGCGACCAGCGAGGGGCACCGTCAGTGGGTCATCGACCCGATCGACGGCACCGCGAACTACCTGCGCGGTGTGCCGGTGTGGGCGACGCTCATCGCCCTGGCGGTCGACGGCCGCCCGGTGCTCGGCGTCGTGAGCGCCCCCGCGCTCGGCAAGCGCTGGTGGGCGGCCGAGGGCCTCGGCGCGCACTCGTTCGACGGCGACCTCCGCGTCTCCGGTGTCGCGGACCTGTCCGACGCGAGCCTGAGCTACAACAGCATCCAGCAGTGGGACGACGACGACCGGCTCGAGTCCCTCGTCGACCTGTCCCGCAAGGTCTGGCGGACGCGCGCCTACGGCGACATGTGGTCGTACATGCTGGTCGCCGAGGGGGTCATCGACGTCGCGGGCGAACCCGACCTGAAGCCGTGGGACATCGCGGCCCTCGTGCCCATCGTGGAGGAAGCCGGCGGGCGCTTCAGTTCACTCGACGGCGACCCCGGGGCCTGGCACGGCAGTGCACTCGCGACGAACGGCCTGGTGCACGACGCCGTCGTCGAGGTCATCCGCCGCTAGCACGACCCCGAACGACACGCTCGACGTCGGATGACGTCGCGGGTGTCGGTCCGAGTCGATCAGGCGGCCGCAGCCGCCGCCTCACGCCGGGCAGCACGCCGCCGCACCACCAGGTCCCCGACCGCCAGCACGAGCGCGAGGGCCATCAGCGAGACCGTGAACGTCGTGCCGCTCCGGAACGCGTCGTGGTACGCGTCGAGCCGACTGCCGCCGGAGCCCCCGGCAGCGGCACCCCGCACGATCCCGTAGAAGATGCTCGTCGCCACCGCGGTCCCGATCGCGGTCCCGACGCGCTGCCCGAGCTGCTGCATCGACCCGGCGACCCCGGACTGCTCCACGGGGATCTCGGCCAGGGTGAGCGTCTGGTTCGGTGACACCACGAACCCGCCGCCGAGCCCGCCGACCAGGAACGCCCCGGCCATCGCCCACGGCGTGACCTCCGGCGGGGTCAGCACCGCGGCGAGCATGAGGAGCACGAAGCCGACGACGACCATGAAGAGCCCGAAGACCACCAGGGCCCGTCCGACCCGGTCGACGATCCGTCCGCCGATGTAGGACCCCACGGCGCTCGTGGCCGCGAACGGGATGCTCACCATGCCGGCGAACAGCGGTGACAGCCCGAGCCCCTCCTGCAGGAACAGCGTCACCATCAGGAAGGACGCCGGGATCGCCGCGAAGTAGACGGCCACGATCGACAGCCCGTTGCGGTACGACGACAGCCGGAACAGCTCGAAGTGCACCACCGGTGACTTGCCCTGCTGCTTGTACCGGACCTCCCAGAGCACGAACAGGCCGAGGAACACGACGAAGGCGATCAGCCAGAGCCACCGGGCACCGGAGTCGCCGGCACCCGTGGTGAGCACGAACGGCAGCATCAGCGTGATGATGGCGGCGCCGAGCAGCAGGATGCCGACGATGTCCAGCTCGCGGTCCTTCGCCTGTCCCTGCGCCCCCTTGGGCAGCAGCCGCATCGCGAAGAACAGCGCGACGAGTCCGAGCGGCACGTTCATCCAGAACAGCAGCCGCCACCCGTTCTCCTCGCCGCCGATCGCGATGAGGCCACCGCCGATCGTCGGGCCGAGCGCCGTCGAGATGCCGATCATGGCGCCGAACAGCCCGAAGGCCCGTCCGCGCTCCGGGCCTCGGAACAACTGCTGCACGAGTCCGATCACCTGCGGCATCTGGGTGCCGGCGGCGAAGCCCTGCAGGATCCGCGTGACCATGAGCACCTCGATGGTCGGCGCCACGGCGCAGAGCAGGCTTGACACGGTGAACGCCACGAGTCCGATGATGAACAGGGCTCGGCGGCTCTTCAGGTCGCCGAGCCGGCCGGCGGGCACGAGGGCGAGGCCGAACGCCAGCGCGTACCCCGCCACGATGAGCTGCAGCGACGAGCTGGTGGCGCCGAGGGACTTCTCGATCGACGGCAGCCCGACGTTGACCTTCGACAGGTCGAGGATCGTCAGGGCGGCCACCGCGACGCACACGGCGAAGGCCCTCCAACGCGTGCGGTCGTCGAGGCGGGCGTCGGTCGGGTGAGCGCTGGACATCACCATCGTTCGTACACCGACCGGCCTCCGGGCGGGCGAGACCCACCCCCCGGGTGGGTGACACCCCCGCGTCGTGGCCCCCCGGACTGGGGGCACCGTTGCCGGATACGCGGTGCGCGGGGCGGCTCAGATGGCCAGGACCTGAGTTATCGTGCTCATGCGGAAGGTCACGCAAGCACCTGGATTCCCTAGATCCGAGTGCACGTGCAAGGCCGACCGTGTTCGTCCGAAGACCCTAACCCGAGGGGTGATACAGACGATGACATCATCGTTCCCGAGCGGAACCGAGTGCACCCTCACTCGTCGACCGCATCCAATCCACGACAGTTCCGGCGCGCGCGCAGTCGCCGCCTTCCGCCCGCACTCCGACACGGCCACCCACCGTGCAGCAGTCCGGTCCGCCTCACGGCGCCCCGTCGCAGCGTTCACAGCGTTCGCCGACGACCTCTCCGCAGGATCCGCTTCCGGGCCCGGAGGCCGGTGAGTCATGGCACTCACCGGTCGACGCCTCGAGGTCGACCGGATCGCGACCCTCGCTGTACTCCCTCGGGAGTCCGCGATGGTCGTGGTCGGCGACCCTGGTTCCGGACGCAGCAGCGTCCTCGACGCGGTCTCGAACCGCGTTTCCCTCCCCGTCGTGCGGGTCGGTGTCAACGGGAGTGAATCCCGTTGGCCGCTGGCCGGCGTGACCTCCTTGTTCACCGCGCTCGACGACCCCCGTGCGACGGCCCACATCGCCCATCTCCTGCAGACGGGTGAGACGGCGGTCCCCGTGACCGCCGGACTGGCGGCGGCGCACGACTTCCTCGACGCCGTGCACGCCCTCACCCTGCCGCCGACGCTCGTGCTGATCGACGACCTCGACCGCATGGACGTCGAGAGCCAGGAGCTCATCGCGTTCCTCGCCGGCCGACTCGCGGGCACCGCCCTGCGCGTCGTGGCGACGGTCCGCTCGGTGCCGTCGAACGGTCCGCTCGCGGCCCTGCCGACGCTCCGCATCGAGCCGCTGCCGTCCGACGAGGCGCTCATCCTCGCCCGGACCATGGCGCCGGAAGAAGCGAACGACGGCGTCCTCGCCGTCCTCGCCGCGGAGACCGGTGGCAACCCCGGCGCGCTCCGCGAACAGCTCGCGGTGCTCAGCCGCGAGCAGCTCACCGGCGCGGAGCCGATCGTGCTCCCGCTCCGACCCACTCCGACGACCGAGGCCCTCGCAGCCCTCGCACTCGGGTCCGCCGCGGGACGAGATCTGGACGTCCTCGCGAAACTCGCCCTGGTGCCGGTCGCGAAGACCACGGCCTGGGACCGCGACGAGTTGGACGACCTGGTCGGAGCAGGCCTCGCCACCGTGCGGGGCCAGAGCGTGACGGTCCGCGACCCCCTGGTCCGGTCCGCGCTGTACTGGCGGATGCCCGCCCGTGACCGCCGCGCGGCGCACGCCGCGTTGGCCACGGCGAGCACCGAGTCCGATCCGCGGGCAGCCGCGTGGCACCGGAGCTTCGTCGACGACGTCCCCGACGTGGTCGCGTTGCTCAGCGCCGCCCGGTCCTACGTGGTGGACGGCAACGTGCACGCCGCGATCGCCCTCACCGAGCGTGCCCTGCACGTCGGTGGCGGCACCGAGGACGAGCTCGTCGCGCTGCTCGGGGTCGCCGAGGCCCTGCTCGGCAACCGGCTGCTCGGCTTCGCCGCGCGCTACCTCGCCGCGCTCCGTCCGTTCCGGACGACGGCGCACGAGGTCCGCCGGCTGCGCCTGCAGTACTCGGCGCAGTACCTCAGCGGCGACGCCGTGCACGCGGACGAACTCCTCGTGTCGGTGGACGCGACCGAGCCGGCCGACGTCGACGCGGTCGCCGGGCTGATGGCCATGGTCGCGTGCTTCCGTGCCGAGGCGTGGGAGCTCGACCAGGCGAAGGACCTGCTGCACCGCGTCGCGCCCCTCGAGGCGTCGGCGTCTCCACACACGGTGGAGATCACGACGACCGCACGGGAGCTCATCGCCGCGATCGACGGCACCCTGCCGTCGGACACCGATCTGCACGACGGACTCGCGACGTCGGTGCTGCTGGCGATGTCCGACCCGGCTCTGCTGCTCCTCGCCCACGCGCTGAGCATCGCCGAGCGGTACCGGAGCGCGCGTCGGGTGTTCGCACTCGTCCTCGCCCGTGGCCCGCAGACGGCGGCGGTGTGGACCGAGGCAGCCCGCTACCTGACCGCCGAGAACGAGGTGCGCTCCGGGAACTTCCGGCAGGCGCTCCGCGCGATCGACGTGTGGGAGGCCGGTTCCTCGGTGGTCGAGCGGCTCCGTGAGCCGTCGCGGGCCATCGCGATCGCCTGGCGGCACTTCGCCGAGGGGCGCTCCGCCGATGCCCTGGCGGTCGTGGACCGGTGCCTCGAGCACCGTTCGACGAGCCGCCTGTGGGGCGCGACGGCGAAGCTGCATGCGCTCCGCGGTCGGGTCCTGCTGCTCGACGGCCGACTGGAGGAGGCAGCCGCCGCACTCGAAGCGGCGGACGCCATCGGCCGGTCCCTGCGGAACCCCGCGGTGCTCCGGCACCTCGGCGACCTGGTCGAGGCGTACGCGCGCCTCGGACGGATCGACGACGCCCGCACCATCACCGCGCGGCTCGCTGCGGACCACCACGCCCGACCGGGTCGCTGGGGTGCGCTCGTGCTGGCGAGGAGCCTCGCGCTCGTCGCCGACGACACCACCCGGGACACGGCCCGTCGCCGCGCGTTGGAGCTGTTCCAGCCGCACGACTCGCAGTTCGAGCGGGCACGGACCTTCGCGGCCCTCGCGACGGTCGGCAACCCCGCCGAGCGTCCGCGTCTCGGTGCGGCAGCAGCAGCATCGTACGAGGCGGCCGGCATGCGCCGTCCCCTCGTCACCCCCGCACCGGCAGCGGCCATGCCGCCGTTCGGCACGGGGCCGTCGCTCCGGTCCGCACCGGTGCTGTCCGCGTCGATGCCGGGGACACCCCGGAGCGCTCCGGACGCCTCTGCGGTGCTCACCTCGCTCACGGCCGAGGAACGCGCCGTGGTGCAGAAGGTGACGGAGGGCTACCGCAACCGCGAGATCGCGTCGTCGCTGTTCATGTCGCAGCGCACGGTGGAGCTGCGGCTCACGCAGATCTACCGCAAGGTGGGCGCGCGGTCGCGCTCCCACCTGGTCGCGCTGCTCACGTAGTCGACGCGAGCACAAGGCGGACGGGAGGCCCGGTACCAGCTGGTACCGGGCCTCCCGTCCGCCTTTTCGCTGTCCAGAACGCGGTGTGCGTTGCGCGCGCACGTTGCGGGAGTCCGCACGCGACCGCACCGCGGCGTCCCCCGCACGCGGGGAACCGCAAGAGCAGTCGACGACTGTTGCCGTGGCGGCGTCGCCGGGTGAGGCTTCTCATGCACCGACCGCCGTGCCCCTCCCCAGGGGCCAGACCGCGGTACCCCGTCCGGTACCCGAACCTCGTGGCCCACCCACTCCGTCGTCCGTCCTCGCCTGATCCGAGGACGGGCGCCGGTCAGGAC